>DASRFY010000112.1:0-27771 GCA_035651315.1 Burkholderiales bacterium | reverse complement strand
GGTGCCGGTGCGCCGCCAGGTGTAGTTGAAGTACTGCACATAGCGCCGGCCTACCGACTGCAGCGTCTTGGGCACGCTTTGCTCATCCGAGGGGGTGGCGAGCAGGTGCACGCAGATAAATCGAGTCTGACCCCATTTATCCGCCATTTATCCGGACCCCATTTATCCGCAGAGCGCTCGCCTGGCTGTTCGACCGCGCACTGCCAAACGGGCAGAATTGTCAAAAATTACTGGATCAAATCGCCTGTCCCTTGATGAACCGGATGACGCTCTCCTGCGTCGCCGGGTCGTTGTCGAAGCCGCCGTGCGTCGTGCTGGCGGTCGCAGCGGAGGGTGCAGTGAAGCCGTGCAGGTTCGGCAAGCGCAGTGTACCCATGGTGGCATCGAACCACTTCTGCATGCCGAGGATCGGCGTTTCCTTGCCGCCCTCGAAGGACTGCGACACCAGGTACAGCAGCGAGCGGCTGTAGAGGAGGATCGGACGGCAGGTGGCGTCGCGCCGCTCCGCCTGGTCGGTGAGGTGGAACTGGGCCATTCTTTTCACGCTACCGTCCTTCAGATGCGGCAGGACGGTACGCTCGAAGAGGTCCACCCTGACCGCGGGCGCCATGAAGCTCGCCGAGTCGAATCTCCATCCGCGCTGCGTCAGCCGATCGACGATATGGCTGTGGACGATCGCTCCGGCAGAGTGGCCGATCAGGTGCAGCCGATACGGGGATTTCGTCAGCGCGGCCGACGCCTTCGCCGCGTTGTAGAGCAGTTGCCCGCCGGAGTCGGGCAAGGCGGAGATGGCGTCGGCGTTCTGCTTCATTTCGCCCCAGACCTGCGTACCGCCCGGCGCGAACATGCGCTCGAGGCGCTGGTCCCAGAACTTCTCCACGCGGTCGAGCAGCCCCGCGGTGGGCCGCGGCAGTCCCTTGACCACGTCTTCCAGCCGGTCTGCGAGCGTGGACCAGAGATCGGTCTCCCACATCAGGAAGATCGGCAGGATGCGGGCGTCGTAGAGCTTCGGAATCCAGTCGGAGGCGATGGCCGCCGCGTCGTTCTCGCTCACCAGCCCGCCGTGGGCGTAGATCGCGATGTCGATCGGCTCCTTCGGCCCGAGTTTCCAGCGGCGGCGCGCCTGGTCGACGTGGAGAGTGACCAGCGCGGAGACATCGCTTTCCTGGGTGCGGAAACGGCCGCTGGCGGAGAGCCTGCCGTTGTTTTCCATGTCGACGATGAACGGCGCGATCTCGCGGTCACGAAGCCGCGCGTCTGCGGCGATGGTGACCTTGCCGGCGTCGTCGGTGCGAAGCGTGGTGGCGCGCGCGAGCGCGAGGTGCTGCTCGGTGACGACGCCCAGCTGCGCCACCCAGCAGTCCATCGCGTTGTCCAGCCAGTCCTCGTAGGCGAGCCGCGCCAGGCCCTGCGTGCCCCAGCCCTTGCCCCAGGAGTTCTGCACCACGAAGCCGCGGTCGTCGTAGCCCACCAGCGCGAACGCGTGGCCGCCGTCGGCAGTTTTCGCCGCGCGCTGCGGGATGGTCCACAGGCCGGCGTCGCGCGCGTCGTGGCCCTCGTCCCAGCCCGCGTGGCAGACCACCGAGGCGTAGAGCACGCCGACGTCGGCGAGCGCCACCTGCATGTCGGTAACCGAACGGGTATCGATGCGGTAGTACGCGCCGAGCGGGCGCTTGGCCGCGTCCAGCCACCAGTCGTCGGCGGGTTTCGGGTCGGGGTCGGGCATCGCGAGTCCGTCCCACGGCGCGCGGGAGCAGGCGCCGTGCTTGTACCAGCCCTTCATCGCGCCGCGCAGGCTGGAACCGGCGTCGGCCTGGGCGCCGGGGAACTCGTCGTAGCGCCGCGCCATCGAGTAGAGCATGAACGGCGAGACCTGCTCGCGCAGCCGCCCTCGCGCGCGCCAGGTCAGGAAGTGAACCACGCTGGCGAGCGCGAAACCGGTGCAGGCGGCGGTGTCCTGCTGGTCGAGTACCGGAAGCCGGTAGCGCGGCGCCAGCGCCGCCGGCGGCGCGAAACTGACCGGCGGAAGATAGCGCCGGTCGCGCAGGTCGATGCGGTCGGGGACGACGTTGCGAACCGGCACCGCCGGCCTGGCCTTGGCTGCCATGGCTTCCTCCTCTCCGGCGCGCGCCGGGTAAGACGAACTGCGAAGGCCACGGATTCAACTGCAATCGGCGAAACCCAGGGCCCTCCCCTCGCGCCGGTGCGCGGACACGTTACCGACGAAGTCGGCCGTGTGCCGGAAGCGCGTCAGTGCATCGCCTCCGATCGGGATCCCCCCACCTTACCCCATCCCTCCCCCCTCCCGAAGGAGGCGGAGAGGGAGTTGTGGCGTGGCCATCGCTTCGTCACCCTCTCCGCTCCGGGGAGAGACGGGGATGAGGCGCTACGTCTCGCGGCGGCCCCATTCGGCTTCCTGCAGCGCCCGCCACTGGATCTTGCCAGTGCCGGAACGGGGAAGCTCGTCGATGAATTCGATGCTGCGCGGGACCTTGTAGGCAGCCATATGGCTGCGGGACCAGGCGATGATCTGCTCGGCGCCGACGCTGCCCTTGTGCTCGTCCTTGAGCACCACCACCGCCTTGACCGTCTCCCCGCGCCGCGCATCCGGCGCGGAGATGACGGCGACCTCGCGGATTGCCGGGTGTTTGTACAGCGTCGCCTCGACTTCCGCGGGCCAGACCTTGTAGCCGGCGACGTTGATCATGCGCTTCAGGCGATCGGCGATGTAGTAGAAACCGTCCTCGTCGTAGCGGCCGAGGTCGCCGGTGCGCAGGTAGCGCCTGCCTTCGATATCGATGAAGGCCGCGGCGGTGGCGTCCGGGCGGTTCCAGTAGCCCTTCATCACCTGCGGGCCGTGCACGACGATCTCGCCCTGCTCGTTGGGCCCCAAGGGCGTCAGCGTTTCGGGGTCGATCACGAGCGCGTAGGTGTCGAAGGTGGGGATGCCGAGGCACTGCTTGCGCAGGTCGGCGTGCGGGTTCATGTGAGTCTGCGAGATGGTCTCGGTCATCCCGTAGGCCTCCATGTAGCGGATGCCGCAGCGCTCGAAGAGCTTCTGTGCCACCGCTTCCGGCATCGAGCTGCCGCCGCCGAAGATGTTGGTGAGCGAGGACAGGTCGCGCGACTCCGTGGACGGATGCGCGAGCAGGTCCACCACCATGGTCGGCACGTTCGCCCAGTGCGTGCAGCGCTGCCGCTCGATCAGGTAACCGGCGACTTGCGGGTCCCAGCGCGGCAGGATGGCGATGGTGGCGCCGGCGTAGATGGGCGCGTTCAGGCTGTGCTGCATGCCGGTGACATGGAAGAACGGCGCCGTGGCGAGCGCGACGGAGTGCTGGAAGATGCCCTCCCACATCGCGGCGCCCACCGTGGTGGTCATGATGGTGGCGTGGGTGTGCATGCAGCCTTTCGGCCTGCCGGTTGTGCCCGAGGTGTAGAGGATCGCGGCGAGGTCCTCGGACGCCGCCACGGGCGGCAGCGGCTTGTAGTCGGCGCTGATCGCATCGCTCCAGGTCACCACTCCCGGATCGGACGCCGGGCGGGCGGGCGGAGTGAGGAAGGCCGGGATCTCGATCTCCGCGCTGGGCGTCAGATAGTCTGCGTAGGCGGCGACGATGGCGTGCTTGAGCCTGCCGCCGAGCAGCGGACGGAAGCGGTCGTAGAGTTCCTGCGAAAAAATGGCGATGCCGGCGCCGCTGTCCTCGAAGAAGTGGACGAGCTCGTCGGCGACGTTCATCGGCGACACCGGCACCACGACGGCATCGGCGCGCAGGATCGCGAAGTAGGCGATGGCGAACTGCGGACAGTTCTGCATGTCGAGCAGCACCCGATCGCCGCGGCGCACGCCGCAGCGGTGCTGCAGAAAGCCCGCCAGGGCATCGACCTCGCGTTTGAATTCCCGGTACGACAGGCGCCGGTCGTAGAACACGATGGCGTCCTTTTCCGGGTAGCGGCTGGCCGAGACCTCGAGGTTGTACCAGAGCGCGGTGGCCGGCACCCTGAGCGTGCGCGGCAGGTGCGCGGGCCAGTATTTGAAATGTCTTCCGTTCATCGCGCGTTCAGGCCCGTTGCAGGCGCGCGTTCTCGGCTTCCTGCAGCAGTCGCCACTGGATCTTGCCGGTCGCGGACTTGGGCAAGGCCGGCGCGAATTCCACCACCCGCGGCACCTTGTACGCCGCCATCTTGCGGCGCGACCAGTCGATGATGTCCTCCGGCGAGATCTTGCCGCGGCTGCCCTCCTTGAGCACCACCACCGCCTTTACCGTCTCGCCGCGCCGCGGATCCTGGGTGCCGATGACGCAGGCTTCCTGCACGTCGGGGTGGTGGTAGAGCGCGGCCTCCACCTCCGCCGGCCAGACCTTGTAGCCCGATGCGTTGATCATGCGCTTGAGCCGATCGACGAGGAAGAAATAGCCGTCCTCGTCGTAGTAGCCGAGGTCTCCGGTGCGGAAGAAACGCTTGCCGTCGAGCGCGATGAAGCAAGCCTCGGTCGCCGCCGGGTTCTTCCAGTAGCCGAGGAAGACCTGCGGCCCGCAGGACACGATCTCGCCCACCTCCCGAGGTCCCAGTTCGGCGAGCGTTTCGGGGTTGATCACCCGCGCGTCGGTCGAGAAGATCGGGATGCCCAGGCACTGCTTCTTCGCCCGCTGCGGCGGATTGATATGGGTGGGGGCGATCGTCTCCGACAGGCCGTAGCCCTCGACATAGGTGAGCCCGGTCAGATCGAGCAGCCGCTGCGCCACCGCTTCGGGCATCGCCGCCCCGCCGCCGCCGATATGCTTGAGGCTGCCGATGTCGTAGCGGGTGAGCTGCGGATTGGCAAGGAAGTCGATCGCCATGGTGGCGATGTTGGTCCAGCCGTCCACCTTGTGGCGCTGGATCAGCTCGGCGGCGGTGTCGCGATCCCAGCGCGTCATGAGCACCACGGTCGCACCGCGGTACAGGGGCTGGTTCATGCTGCACTGCATGCCGGTGACATGGAACAGCGGCAGGGTGCCGAGGATGACCGAGTCGGCCTGCATGTCCACCCACGCGGCGCCGGCGACGATGGTGCTCATCACGGTGCGGTGGGTATGGATGCAGCCCTTCGGCTTGCCGGTGGTGCCCGAGGTGTAGGGCATCACGCACAGGTCGTCCGGCCCGGCCCGGTGCGGACCGGGCGCGATCGCCGCGGCGAGCGCGTCGTTCCACAGCGTGACGCCCGGCTCGCGCAACTTCTCGCGCGGCGCGGCGGCCGCCTCCGGCACCTTCAGGTCCGTCGGCGCCGCGATGTAGTCGGAGTAGGCGGCGACGACGGCATGGTCCAACCCCGCACCGAGGAGCGGCCGGATCTGCGCGTGGAGTTCCTGGCCGACGATGGCGACTCGCGCGTCGCTGTCGGCGATGTAGTGACGCAGCTCTTCGGTCAGGTTCATCGGATTGACCGGCACCACCATCGCGTCCGCCCGCAGGACGGCGTAGAAGGCGATCACGAACTGCGGGCTGTTCTGCATGTAGAGCAGCACTCGCTCGCCGAGCCGGACGCCGCAGCGGCTCTGCAGAAACCCCGCCATGGCATCGACGTCGCGCTGCAAGGCGCGATAGCCCAGCGCCGAGCCGTAGTAGATCAGGGCCGGCTTGTCGGGAAAGCGCGCCGCCGATGCTTCCAGGTTGCGATACACGCTGGTCTCGGGAAGCGCGATCTGCTTCGGCAGATTGTCCGGCCAGAAGCGCTGGGACCTGGTATCCATCCTCTCCTCCTGTCGCTGCCGTACCCTGCGTCGGCGCCGCGCGCCGCCGCTGCTTTGCAGTCGCTGTTTTTTCCGCCGCACGGCGCGCGCGACGGCGAAGCCTTCGATGCACCGCAATACCGTTCGCGCGGCCGGTTGATTGCGCTGCGCGAAGTGTAGCGCATCGTATCTGCCCGAATCGCACGCCCGTATCCGGCGCGTGGCGCGCAGTTCCGGCAGCGGCTAGGGCATGCCGCGCGCCGCGCCTTTACCCCTCGGGGGCTTTGTGCCAGTATCGCAGCGCGTTTCGGTCCAGCGCATCCCACAAGGGGGGAGGGTTCCGCGTTGGGAAGCACGGTGGGCAAAGAAAAAATGGACGACGCGACCCGCGAAGCCGGCGCTCGCGATCTGCCGTTGCTGCGCGTGTCCAATGTGAGCGTCCGATTCGGCGGCATCGTCGCCCTGGAGGACGTTTCCTTCGACGTGATGCCGGGCCAGATCGCGGGCCTGATCGGCCCCAACGGCGCCGGGAAAACCACGCTGTTCAATTGCCTTTCCCGCCTCTATCAATATCAGCAGGGCAGCATCGTCTTCGACGGGCGGAACCTGCTCGACACGCCGCGCCATGGCATCGCCGCGCTCGGCATCGGGCGCACCTTCCAGAATCTGGCGCTGTTCCGCAGCATGACGGTGCTGCAGAACGTCATGCTGGGCGCGCACTGCCGCAGCCGCGGCGGCTTCGTCGCCAATGCATTGCACTTCCCGCTCGCGACCCGCGAGGAATGCAGGCTCGATGAGCGGGCCCGATCGATCGTGGCACTGCTCGCGCTGGACGCGGTGGCAAACCATACCGTATCCGACCTGCCGTTCGGCACCCAGAAGCGCGTGGAGCTCGGAAGGGCGCTTGCCAGCGATCCCAAGCTGCTGCTGCTCGACGAGCCGGCGGCGGGACTCAATCACGAGGAAGTCGAGGCGTTCGCGGCAGTGATCAGGCGGCTGCGCGACGAACTGCGACTGACGGTGCTGCTGGTGGAGCACCATATGAACCTGGTGATGCGGGTCTCGGACAAGGTGGTCGCGCTGGATTTCGGCCGCAAGATCGCGGACGGCACGCCGGAAGAAGTGCAACGCAATCCGGACGTGATTCGCGCTTACCTCGGAGAGGCGTGATGGCCGCTCTGCTCGAGACTGCGGACCTGACCGCGACCTACGGCAACGGCCCGGTGCTGCACGGCATCTCGCTCGTCGTCCCGGAGAAGGGGATCGCCACGGTGCTGGGCGCCAACGGCGCGGGCAAGACGACCCTGCTTCGGGCGGTGTGCGGCATGGTGAAGACCGGCGGTACGGTACGCGTCTGCGGCCAGAACGTATCGGGAAAGCCGACCGAGGAGATCGTCCGCTTGGGCGTCGCCCACGTGCCCGACGGCAGGGGCACGTTCCTGACGCTCACCACGGAGGAGAACCTGCGGGTCGGCGCCTACACGCGCCGGGACCCGCAGGGCATTGCGCGCGACCTCGAACGGGCTTACGGGTACTTCCCGCGCCTCAAGGAGCGGCGGCGCCAGCAGGCGGGCACGCTGTCCGGCGGCGAGCAGCAGATGCTCGCCATTTCGCGGGCGCTGATGCTGCGGCCGCGCTTGCTGCTGCTGGACGAGCCGTCCTTCGGACTCGCCCCGCTGGTGGTGCAGGAGATCTTCCGCATCATGCACCGGATCAACGCCGAGGAGGGTGTCGCGATCCTGCTGGTGGAGCAGAATGCGGCGCTCGCGCTCGATCTCGCGCAGCAGGTCACCATCCTGGAGACCGGGCGCGCGGTGATTTCCGGTACCCCCGACATGATCCGCAACAACGAGTCGATGCGGTGCGCGTATCTGGGATACTGATCCGGTCGTGACGGAATCGAGGCATGGAAGCGTTCCTTCACCAGTTCTTTTCCGGGCTCGCGAACGGCGCGGTGTACGCGAGCCTCGCGCTCGCCATCGTGATGATCTATCAGTCCACGCACGTGGTGAATTTCGCGCAGGGCGAGATGGCGATGTTCTCGACGTACCTGGCGTGGTCGATGATCGAAGCGGGATGGTCCTACTGGCTGGCGTTTCTGATCACGCTTGTGGCGTCGTTCGCCGGCGGCATCGTCATCGAGCGCGTCATCGTCCGGCCGGTGGAGCGCGCGCCGGCGTTGACCATCGTCACCGTCTGCGTGGCGCTGCTGGTGATCTTCAACAGCATCGCCGGTTGGATCTACACCTACACCATCAAGAGCTTTCCCAGCCCGTTTCCTTCCGAGCCCCTGTTCGGCAACCGCTACATCTCGTCCCACGAGCTCGGAATGACGGGCGTGACCCTGTTCATGCTCGCCGCGCTCTATGTCTTTTTCCGCTATACGCGGGTCGGTCTCGGCATGCGCGCCGTGGCGGAGAACCCGGCGTCGAGCAGGTTGGCGGGCATCCGTGTAGGCTGGATGCTCGCCCTCGGCTGGGGCCTAGCGGCGGTGGTAGGGGCGATCGCCGGAATGATGGTCGCGCCGGTCCTGTATCTCGACCCGAACATGATGGGCGGCGTGCTGCTCTACGCCCTCGCCGGCGCGCTGGTCGGCGGCATCGACAGCCCGTTCGGAGCCGTGGTCGGAGGTTTTCTGATGGGCGTGCTGGAAAACCTGGTGGGCGCGTATCTGATCGGCACCGAGATCAAGCTCTCGGTGGCGCTGGTCATCATCATCGGTGTTCTGCTCTTCAAGCCCAGCGGCTTGTTCGGCAGAGTGCTGGTTACGAGAGTGTGAGGAAAAAGGCCGGGAACGAAGAACGATGAGCGGGGAGCGGCGAACGAGGAAAGGCGTCCCGAACCCATAGCCGAATTGCCGAGCCGCCAAATCACCGGATTGCGAGATCACGGATTTCATGAGCGATAGCGCTACGACGATCACGACCCTGGAACCGCGCTACGCCGGGCTGCCGCCCAGGGCCTGGAGGGCGATCGGTCTCGCGCTGCTGCTCGGCTTCGCGATCGCGCTGCCGTTCCACCTGAGCAACTACCGCATTTTTCAGTTCAACCTCGTGCTGGTCTATTCGATCGTGCTGCTCGGCCTGAACATACTGACCGGATACAACGGCCAGATCTCCCTGGGCCATGGCGCGTTCTATGCGATCGGCGCCTACACTGCGGCGATCCTGATGGATCGTTACGGCGTGCCCTACTGGGCGACGATCCCGGCCGCGGGACTCGCGTGCCTGGTCACCGGTTTCCTGTTCGGCCTGCCCGCTTTGCGGCTGCACGGCCACCATCTGGCGCTGGCGACGTTCGCGCTCGGCGTATCGATGCCGCAACTGCTCAAGTACAAGCACGTCGAACGCTGGACCGGCGGGGTGCAGGGGATCGTGATCGTCAAACCCGATCCGCCCTTTGGACTGCCGGTCAACGCCGACCAGTGGCTGTATCTGTTTACGCTTGCCGTCATGGTCGCCATGTTCATCGTGGCGCGCAACCTGCTGCGCGGACGGATCGGCAGGGCGCTGGTGGCGATCCGCGATCATCCGATCGCCGCCGAAGCGATGGGTGTGCACGCCGCCTTGTACAAGTCGCTCACGTTCGGCGTCAGCGCGCTCTACACCGGCGTCGCCGGGGCGCTGGGCGCGATCGTGGTGCAGTTCGTGGCTCCCGACAGCTTCACCGCTTTTCTGTCAATCGGCTTTTTCATCGGTATCGTGGTGGGCGGGCTGGCGTCGATATCCGGCGCAATCTACGGCGCGCTGTTCATCCAGTTCGTGCCGAACTTCGCCGACGAGATTTCCAAGGCCGCGCCGTGGGCGATATACGGCGCGGTGCTGCTGCTGTTCATCTATCTGATGCCGGCCGGAGTCGCCGGATTTCTGCGTCTGGCGTGGGCGCGGCTGGCGCGCGTCGCCGGCATCGGAAAATAGGTGGTACGTCAATTGCGATTGCCCTCGAGAGGAAAGGAGGAGAAAGCCATGAAAAACGGCGTCTTGCTGGCGGTGGGAATAGCAGCCTGTGCGGCGGCCGCGGCCGTACAAGCGGAAAAGAAATACGACCCGGGTGTCACCGACACCGAAATCAAGATCGGGAATACCAACCCCTACAGCGGGCCGGCCTCTGCCTACGGCGCCATAGGGCGCTCCGAGGCTGCTTATTTCAAGATGATCAACGACCAGGGCGGGGTCAACGGCCGCAAGATCGACTTCATCACGCTGGACGACGGCTACAGCCCGCCGCGCACCGTGGAACAGGTGCGCAAGCTGGTGGAGGAAGAGCAGGTGCTACTGCTCTTCCAGAGCCTGGGCACGCCCAGCAACACGGCGATCCACCAGTACATGAACGCGAAGAAAGTGCCCCAGCTCTTCGTCGCGACCGGAGCGACCAAGTGGGGGGATCCGGAGCATTTCCCCTGGACCATGGGCTGGCAGCCCAGTTACCAGGCCGAGATGCACGTCTACGCCAAGTACCTTCTGAAGCACAAGCCTAATGCCAGGATCGCAGTGCTGTACCAGAACGACGATTACGGCAAGGATTATCTGAAGGGTTTGCACGACGGCCTGGGGCCGCGGGCCGAGAAGATGATCGTCAAGGAGGCAAGCTACGAAGTGACCGATCCGACGGTGGACTCGCAGATCGTCGCCTTGCAAGCCTCCGGTGCGGACACCCTGTTCATCGTGGCGACGCCGAAATTTGCGGCGCAGGCAATTCGCAAGGTCTACGACATCGGATGGAAGCCTCTCGCGTTCGTCAATAACGTCTCGACCTCGGTGGCGGCGGTGCTGCAGCCGGCCGGCCTGGAGAAATCGGTCGGGCTGATCACCGCCCTGTATGTCAAGGATCCCACCGATCCGCAGTGGGCGAACGATCCGGCGATGAAGAGATGGCTGGCGTGGATGAAAAAGTACTATCCCGACGGCGACGTCAAGGACGGTTTCAACGTCTATGGCTACGCCGTGGCGCAAACCCTGGTCCAGGTTCTCAAGCAGTGCGGCGACAATCTCACGCGGGAGAACGTCATGCGGCAGGCGGCGAACCTGAAGAACTTCGAAATCCCGGTACTGCTGCCCGGCATCAGGATCAATACCAGCCCGACGGACTTCTATCCGCTGGAGCAGATGCAGCTCGCCCGCTTCGACGGCAAGCGCTGGGTCTTGTTCGGAGAGGTGCTGGGCAGATAGCGTCGCTTCGCCGACAGCGCGGCCCCGGTACGAATGCAGGCGCAGCCGCGCTTGTATACTCGCGCCTTTGCGTGCAAGCGTGCGAGGAGACAGGCATGAACGGCAGGTTTCTGGAGGGCAAGGTCGCGGTCGTCACCGGCGCGAGCCGCGGTCTCGGGCGCGCGATGGCGCTGGCGCTCGGCGCGGCGGGCGCAAGCCTTGCGCTGGTGGGACGGGACAAGGTCAAGCTCGCGGAGACGCAGGGCCTGGCGAAAGAAAAAGGGGCGCGGGCGGAAGTTTTCATCACCGACGTGCGCGAAGAATCGCAGATCAAGCGCCTCGAGCAGGAAGTCTCCGCGCGGCTCGGCAAGGCGCACATCCTGATCAACAACGCCGGCACCGCGGTGCGCAAGAACGTCGCCGACTTCACGCTGGAGGAATGGCGCACCGTGGTTGACACCAACCTCACCGGCGCCTTCCTGATGTCGCGCGCCTTCATCCCGCACATGAAGACGCACAAATGGGGACGGATCATCAACGTCACGTCCATCATGGCGCACGTGGGCAGCGCCGGGCGCGGCGCGTACTGCTCGAGCAAGTCGGGGCTGCTGGCGCTGACCCGATGCATGGCGCTGGAGCTCGTCGGCGACGGCATCAACGTGGTGGCGATCAGCCCCGGCTTCTACGCCACCGATCTCACCGCGCCGCTGCGCGCCGACCCGCAGAAGAACGCGGCGCTGATGGCCGCCACGCCGATGGCGCGCTGGGGCAAACCGGAGGAGATCGGCCAGTTGGCGCTGTTCATCTGCTCCGAGGCGGCGGCCTTCATGACCGGCAACGACATCCTGACCGACGGCGGCTGGACCGCGCAGTAGGTACGACGCTGATCGCCACCAAGAACACCAAGGGCAACAAGGGAGTCCAAACCAACGGCGAGACACAAGGCACGAAAAACCGAAGCAGCGGGATTCTTGACCGCAGTCCGGCGAACGACATCGGAACTGGCGCCTACTACTCGCCGTGTATACGGTTTCCCTGAGGCGAGCATTGACTTCTTGGTGTTCTTGGTGTGCTTGGTGGTTCAGGAGATTCTCTGCCTTTGTTTTTGTGCCTTCGTGTTCCGATCTTGAATCCCGGGTTACTTGAAGAATGAAAGTCCTGGTACTCGGCGCGGGCGTGATCGGGGTGACGAGCGCGTGGTATCTGGCCAGGGCCGGGCACGAGGTCACGGTCCTCGACCGGCAGCCCGCCCCCGGCATGGAGACGAGTTTCGCCAATGGCGGGCAGATATCCGTCTCCCACGCGGAGCCGTGGGCGAATCCCGGAGCGCCGGGGAAGATCCTCAGGTGGCTGGGGCGGGAGGACGCGCCGCTGCTGTTCCGGCTCCGCGCCGACCGGCGTCAATGGTCCTGGGGTTTGAGATTCCTGCTCGAATGCCTGCCGCATCGCACGCGGCGCAACACGCTCACCATCCTGCGGCTTGCGCTGTACAGCAGCGCGCAGCTCGCGCAGCTTCGCGGCGAGACCGGGATCAGCTACGACCGTGTGGCGAAGGGCATCCTGCACATTCACACCGACATGGCGGAGTTCAAAGCCGCGCACGCGCGCGTGAGGCTGATGCTGGAGCACGGCGTGGAAATGTCGGTGAAGACAGCGGAGGAAGTGCTCGAGATCGAACCGGCGCTGCGCGGGCCGGGCGCACCCCGGATCGTCGGCGGCACCTACGCCGCGCAGGACGAATCGGGCGACGCGCACCTGTTCACGCAGCGGCTTGCTGTTCTCGCCATGGGATGCGGCGTGTCGTTTCGTCACAACGCGCAGATCATGGGCGTACGTGCCGAGGGCGATCGCGTGACGGCGGTCGAGGCGCGCGCGGGCGATCGCAGCGAGCGGCTCTCCGCGGACGCCTATCTGGTCGCGTTGGGAAGCTACAGCCCTTTGCTGCTCGCGCCGATCGGCGTGCGCGTGCCGGTCTATCCGGTCAAGGGATATTCGGTCACCATCCCGGTGTCGCGCGACGCCGCCGCGCCGACCGTGTGCCTGACCGACGAGAACGCGAAAATCGCGATATCCCGCCTAGGCGATCGCTTGCGTGCGGCGGGCACGGCGGAACTCGCCGGCTTCGACAGCAGCATCAACGAGGCGCGCTGCAACGCGATCCTGGCGCGGGTGCGAAGCTGGTTTCCCAAAGCGGGCGATTTTGCACGCGCCGCGAACTGGGCCGGCCTGCGGCCGGCGACACCGGGCAACGTGCCGGAGATCGGTGCCTCGCGGCTCAAGAACCTGTTCGTCAACACCGGCCACGGCACGCTGGGCTGGACATTGGCATGCGGCGCCGGCGCCGCGATCGCGGATCTGATGACCGGACGCAAGCCCGAGGTGGAGTTTCCCTTCCGCTGAGCGTTTTCAGCGCGGAGGGACGGAGAAGATCAGGAACACGATTTGACCAGCAAGGCACAAAGGCAC
The DNA here is from genome assembly GCA_035651315.1 of Burkholderiales bacterium. Classification (GTDB taxonomy): domain Bacteria; phylum Pseudomonadota; class Gammaproteobacteria; order Burkholderiales; family Eutrophovitaceae; genus DASRFY01. Next base: position 14,447 of record DASRFY010000112.1, on the reverse strand, counting down.
GAAGGAGCACCAAGAAAAAGGGATTGCGTTCTCGGTTTTCTTGGTGTCTTGGTGCCTTGGTGGTGAGATCCTCGTTTTCTGGCCGCTTTCTGTGTCTTGGCGGCGGAGCATACGTCCCGGCGTTGACGCTGCGCGACGGCCGCCCGATACTTGCAACCCGTCCGCGTCCCGTTTGAAAAGAGGGCGCCGCGTCCGCCCGGGCGCACATTCCTGACAGTCCCGTTCTGAAAGGTCAAGGCCATGGCAATCTGGCTCAAGAAAGGCATTTCTGCGGAAGAGGACGCCGCCAGCGTCGAAAACGTCCGCAAGACAGTCGAGGAGATCCTCGCCGATATCGAGAAGCGCAGCGACAGCGCGGTGCGCGAGCTGTCGCAGAAGTTCGATCGCTGGAACCCGCCGGACTTCCGGCTCACCAGGTCCGAGATCGAAGACTGCGTGAAAAGCCTGCCCAAGCAGGTCATCGAGGACATCAAGTTCGCGCAGGAGCAGATCCGCAACTTCGCGCACATCCAGCGCGACGCGCTGCGCGACGTCGAGGTCGAGACGCTGCCCGGCGTGGTGCTCGGTCACAGGAACATCCCGGTCAACAGCGTGGGCTGCTACGTGCCGGGCGGCAAGTATCCGCTGGTCGCTTCCGCGCACATGAGCATCGTCACGGCGCGCGTGGCGGGCGTGAAGCGCATCATCGCCTGCGCGCCGCCGTATCAGGGCAAGCCGCATCCGGCGATCGTAGCGGCGATGCATCTGGGCGGCGCCGACGAGATCTACGTGCTGGGCGGGGTGCAGGCGATCGGCGCGATGGCGCTCGGCACGAGCAGCATCCGGGCCTGCGACATGATCGCCGGACCGGGGAATGCCTTCGTCGCGGAGGCCAAGCGCCAGCTCTCCGGGCGCGTGGGCATCGACTTGTTCGCCGGGCCGACCGAAACGCTGGTAATTGCGGACGACACGGTCGACGCGGAGATGTGCGCGACCGACCTGCTCGGCCAGGCCGAGCACGGGCCGAGCTCGCCGGCGATCCTGCTCACCACCTCGCGCCTGCTCGCCGAGGAGACAATGAAGGAGGTCGAGCGCCAGCTGCAGACGCTGCCCACCGCGGAGATCGCAGGCAGAGCCTGGCGCGACTACGGGCAGGTGATCCTGTGCAAGGACGAGGCGGAAATGGTGAAGGAGGCGGACCGCATCGCCTCCGAGCACGTGCAGGTCATGACCAGGGACCCGGATTACTTCCTCCGGAACATGACCAACTACGGCGCGCTGTTCCTGGGACCGGAGACCAACGTGTCCTACGGAGACAAGGTGATCGGCACCAATCACACTCTGCCGACCAGGAAGGCGGCGCGCTATACGGGCGGCTTGTGGGTCGGCAAGTTCATCAAGACCTGCACCTACCAGCGCGTGAAGCCCGAGGCCTCGGCGATGATCGGGGAGTACTGCTCACGGCTGTGCGCGGTGGAGGGGTTCGCCGGCCACAAGGCGCAGGCCGACCTGCGCGTGAAGCGCTACGGCAAGCGGCGGGCTGCGTGAAGGTACTGGGCTAGGAAGGACACAGACAAAAAACAGTTAACCACCAAGATGGCATGGACACCAAGAAAACCCTGTCGAATTCTTGCCTTTGGTTTTCCTTCGTGTCGAAAGGTCCTTCTTTTGTTGTCCTCTTTGATCCCTGTGGCTGATTGCTTTTCATGAATTCGAATTCCCTCGAGGGACAGGTTTGCGTGGTCGTCGGCGGTTCCGGCGCGATCGGCGCCGCGATCTGCCGCCGCTTTGCCGACGCCGGCGCGACCTGCGTCGTCACCTACAACAACAACCAGCAGGCAGCGCTCGATGTGGTTGCCTCACTCCCCGGGAGCGGCCATTGGGTCGCTTTCGTCCCGGTGGACGTCAGTGCCGCCCTCACCGCCCTGGCGGTGGAAGTCGAAAAACGCCACGGGCGGGTCGACGTGCTGGTCAACAGCGCGGGAATTACCCGCTTCGTGCCGCACGCCGACCTGGACGCGCTCGACGACGAGCTGATCGACGATATCTTCCGCGTCAACTGGCGCGGATCGTTCGCCGCCGTGCGCGCATTTCGCAAGCTGCTCGCCGCGGGCGGCAACGGGCTGGTGATCAACATTTCCTCCATCGCCGGGGTCACGGGCATGGGCAGCAATGTCGCCTACTGCGCTTCCAAGGCGGCGCTAGACTCGATGACGAGGTCGCTTGCCCGCGCGCTGGCTCCGGAGATTCGCGTCGTGTCGGTCTCGCCGGGCCTGGTCGACACCGAATTCGTCAAGGGTCTGGACAAGAAGTGGCGCGATGAGCAGGCCGCGCGCACGCCCCTGAGACGACTCGCGACCGCCGAAGAAATCGGTGCCGCGGCGCTGGCGGTGGCCACGCATCTGAACTACTCCACCGGCTGTATCGTCGCCGTGGACGGCGGGCGGCCGCTTGCCTGAGGCGATCCGGATGGGCGGTGTGGGCAAGCTCTACGACGAGGTGGTCATGGACCACATCAAGAACGTGCGCAACTACCGGGAGATGTGCGACGCCACGTTGCATGCCGAGGGCGTCAACCCGCTATGCGGCGACAGCTTTACCGTCTACCTTCGCCTCGAGCGGGAGCTCGTCGCCGATGCCACCTTCCAGTGCGAGTGCTGCGGAATCTCCATGGCTTCCGCGTCCATCATGACCGAAGCCGTGAAGGGCAGAAGCGTGGCAGAGGCAAGGCGGCTCTCCAGCGAGTTTCGGGCGCTGCTGGCGGGCAATCCCGAGACGACGCAACCTGCTTCGGCCGAGGCCGCCGCGGTCCTCGGCGTGGTGCGGGAGTTTCCCTCGCGGGTAAGCTGCGCCTCGCTCGCGTGGGTGACGCTGGAGGCGGCGCTCGATGGCCGTCCGCGGGCGGTCATCGGAGCGATGTAGCCTGCCGCCGGCTCAGTGCCTGACGTAGAGCGTGACCTTCGCCGGGTCGGAAAAGACCCAGTTGATCCCTTCGCCATAGATCGACCTGTCCGGCGCATCGGTGCGTGCAGCCGTACCGATCGGAACCCGATCCATCGCCCATTTTCCGGAAGGTACCGGTTTGCCGGGCATGATGATGGCGACCTGGCTGCGGTCTTCCACATTCTGCCCCGCGACCACGACTTGACCCTGGCCCGCCAGCTCGCGCGCCTTGTCGAGCACGGCGGGGTCGCTGGCGGCGCCGAGTACGCTCCATTTCTCCGGGTTGTTGCGGATTCCCGATTCGATTTCGGGCGCGGTCATGCATCGGTCTGCCGTGCAGAAGTCCTCGATCCCGAACAGCTCCTTGAAGGCTTCGGCGGCGAAGTAACGGCAGGCGTCGAGGGCGCCGCCGGAGGCGGCCTGGCAGGCATTGATCCGGCTCTTGGCCCAATCCCCGTGCTGCGTCCATGGGTCGCCTTGCCCGAATGCCAGCGACGTGAAGCCGGCCAAGAAACCGGCGAGAGTGATCGAACGAAACATGGTTTGGCTCCTTTCGGTCAAACCTCCCTTTCGTTCGTAATCGGGCTCCCCGTTCTTGCACGCGGGTGCGCCTATTACAGACTACAGATCTGCCTTGTAGCGCGGCCGCGCACCGGCGTCAAACCTTCTTTGCAATTTCCGGGTGCGCCCAGCCTGCCTGCGCGGGCCGTGACCGAACGAAGTCGTCATCGGTTCCGGCTACTTCTGCTGCGACTCGATGTCCTTGTCGCGCTCCTGCTTTTGCTGCTCGAGCGAGTTTCCCAGGCCGGCGGCGCGGTTCATGGTTTTCGCGCCCTCCTGGATCGTGCCCGAAGGAAGCGACTCCACGTTCTTGACCGGGGCCGTGGGCTGAGCCGAGCCTTGCGCCGGCGGCGGCTCGTCCCTGCTGCAGCCGGCCGACGCCGTGACGATTGCGACAGCCAACAAAGCGGTTGCGGTGCGGTGCATGCGTTTTCTCCTCGGTGATGACATTGCCTCGACGGAGCGGGATCTTCGCCCGTTCCTCGCAATCGTTCCGGCCGTTGCTTGCGCCGCGTGCCGCCTGTGCATCGGTCAGCGATGCGCCACGGCACGGGCGGTCGCATCGAAGCTCTCGTCGAGCGGATAGATCGGCCGGCGGACCTTGCGGTAAGTGAACTGCGTCCAGTCGGAGGAGCCCACGCCCACGCCGTCGCACAGCACTGCGCCTTTCGCGATGGGCAGGAAGACCGGGCGGTAATACATTCTGGACTTGAGCAGCAGGTAGCGGCTGCGCCGCGGGTCGATCCCCACGCTCTCGAACACGCCGCGGTCCCAGGGCTCCTGGTTGCGTTCGGTCACCACCAGCTGCGCCGCGCCGGCGTCGAGCACCGCGCTGCGTCCCATGAAGCACCGCATCCCGGTGAACTGCGGTCCGGTGATGGTGTACTCGCCGTCCGTGATCGCGCGGATTACGCCGCTCAAGGCAAGCGGTTCGCCCTTGCGGCCGATCGCGGGCATGTCCATCTTGCCGCCGATCGGCAGCGTGACGCGCGCACCGACCCCGGCCTCGATCATTCTTGCCACCGCTTCGGGGTCGCGCACCGGCCCGACAGCGATGCCGCTCAGTCCCTGGCGCAGCGCTTCCTTGAGCACGTGCATCGTGTCCTGCGTCGCGCCCGAGGCGCAGTTGTCGGCGTGATCGAGCAGCAGCACCGGCCCGCCAGACTGTTCGCCCATGCGCTTCGCCTCCGCGATCGCCTGTTCGAGCGGCCGGCCGCGATAGATGAAATCCTCCCTCTGCGCCCAGGCTACGTCGAGAATCTCGTCGCATGCGGCTTGCGCAAACGCGCGATCGCCATCCGCCACGGTGACCACGCTGATGCCGGCCTCGAAGATGTCCGCCTGCTGAAATCCGCCGAATGCAGTCGCGGCCAGCAGGCCATTGCGCTCCGCCGAACGCGCCGCGTCGACGAAGTCGCGCATCGCGCCCTCGGAGGTATTCTCGCGCAACGTGTGGGCAAGCAGGGGGCGATTGCCCCAGGCCATGACCGGCTTCACCTCGCCCTCGAGATAGCGCAGCAGAATGCTGCCCGCAAGATGTCCCGACTCGTACTGGTCGATGTGGGGGTAGGTCTTGTAGCCGGCGATCACGGTGCAGTTGCGCACCATTTTTTCGCTCACGTTGGCGTGCAGATCGAGTGAGACCGCGATCGGCGCGTTCGGGGCGACCGCCCGGATCTTCTCGAGCAGCGTGCCTTCGCCATCGTCGGTGCGGTCCTTCACCACCATCGCGCCGTGCAGATCGAGGAACACCGCGTCGCAGCCTTTGGCCACCGCGTCGCAGATCAGGCCGCAGATTCGGTCAAAGGCGCTGCCGTCCACGGGGCCGCTGGGGTTCGCCCAGGCCGCTACCGGAGTCACGATCTGCGCGCCCGCCGACTGCGCGAGGTCCAGAAATGCCGCCATCGGCAGCCGGGTGCCCTTCGTTGCGTCGTACGCGTCCCGGCCGAGATACGGCCCGTTGATTCCACCGAACGACTCCCACGGCGTTGGCACCGGCGAGAAGGTGTTCGTCTCGTGCTGCATCTGGGCGATGACGATTTTCATGGGCGTTTTGACCACAGAGACACGGAGGCACAGAGAAGATCGAAATCCAAAGCCAGCCACCAATGGCACCAAGAACAACGAAGATCAAGAATGAATTTCTCGCTGTTCTTGGTGGTTAATTCGCCTTTGATTTTCTCGGTGCCTCTGTGTCTGCGTGGTAAAGGATTACGGCATGGACTTGAGCACGTCGGCCAGCGTTCCGACGAGTTCGTCGATGTGCTTCTTCTGCGCAATCAGCGGCGGAGTGAGAGCGATCACGTCGCCTGCCTGGCGCACCAGCACGCCCTTCTCGAAGCATTTCAGGAAACGGTCAAAGGCGCGCATTCCCGGCTGCTCGGGAATCGGCGCCAGCTCGACGCCGCACATCAGGCCCAGGTTGCGCACGTCGATCACGTGCGGCAAGCCCCTCAGGGAATGCACCGCCTGCTCGTAATAGGGCGAAAGCTCCCGCGCGCGCTCGAACAGCCCCTCCTGGTCGTAGAGGTCGAGCGTGGCGACCGCCGCGGCGGTGGCGAGCGGGTGCGCGGAATAGGTGTAGCCGTGAAAGAATTCGATGATCGATTCCGGGCCGTTCATGAACGCATCGTAGATTTCCTTCTTTACCAGCACCCCGCCCATCGGCACCGCGCCGTTGGAGATGCCCTTGGCGAAAGTGATCATGTCCGGCACCACGCCGAAGGTGTGCGAGGCGAACGGCGACCCGGTGCGCCCGAAGCCGGTGATGACTTCGTCGAACACGAGCAGAAGCCCGTGCTTGTCGCAGATCTGGCGCAGGCGTTGCAGATATCCCTTCGGCGGGACCAGTACGCCGGTGGATCCGGCGACCGGCTCGACGATGACCGCGGCGATGTTGGACGCGTCGTGCAGCGCCACGATGCGCTCCAGTTCGTCCGCGAGGTGCGCGCCCCATTCCGGCTGGCCCTTCGAGAAGGCGTTTTTTTCGAGGTCGTGCGTGTGCGGCAGGTGGTCCACTCCCGGAATCAGCGCGGCGCTGAAGGCTTTGCGGTTCGGCGTCATGCCGCCGACCGAAACGCCGCCGAACCCCACGCCGTGATACCCGCGCTCGCGGCCGACGAAGCGATGCCGTTGCGGTTCGCCGCGCGCGCGGTGATAGGCGAGCGCGATCTTGAGCGCGGTGTCCACCGCCTCCGAGCCGGAATTGACGAAGAAGACGTGATCCAGGCCCTTGGGCGCGATGCGCACCAGCGATTCCGCCGCCCGGAACGCGCCGGGGTGCGACATGTTGAAGGCGGTCGCGTAATCCATCGTCTCGGCCTGCTTCTTGATGGCGTTGACGATCGGCTCGCGGCAATGGCCGGCGTTGACGCACCACAGGCCGGCGATGCCGTCGAGCACCTTGCGGCCGTCCGCGGTGAAGTAGTGCATGTCCTTCGCGCCGGCGAGCAGGCGCGGTGCGGCCTTGAACTGCCGATTGGGGGTGAAGGGCAGCCAAAGCGGCTCGAGATTCAGCGATCGGTTGACTTCCCGGATGGCGCGATCGTCGCGGATATTCATGGAGGCTCCTTTGCTCGCCGGGACCGGTGAGCGTTACGCCACTGAAGGAAGAGGCATTATAGTCAGCCGCCGTACTCCCGGCCACCGTGGTTGCCGGCACCATTCGCATCCCGTATTCTCGCGGCTTGCGCAGCGTATCGTGCCAGCCTGTCCGCCGCCCCCATGGATCTGAGCTTCACGCCCGAGGAAAACGCGTTCCGCGAAGAAGTGCGCGGCTTCGTCGCGCAGGAGCTCCCCGGCGACGTCAAACGCAAGGTGCTCGAGCACCGGCGGCTGCAGAAGGACGATATCTACCGCTGGCACAAGGCTCTCTACGAGCGGGGCTGGGTCGCGCCCAACTGGCCGGTCGAGTACGGAGGAACCGGCTGGAATGCCATCCAGCGCCACATCTTCGACGAAGAAGCCGCCGCCGGAGGCGCGCCCCGGCTGTCGCCTTTCGGTTTGAACATGATCGGGCCGGTGCTGATCGAGTTCGGAGCCGAACAGCAAAAACGCCGTTACCTTCCGTCCATCCTGTCCGGCGAGCAGTGGTGGTGTCAGGGTTATTCCGAGCCTGGGTCGGGCTCGGATCTGGCCTCGCTCAAGACGCGCGCCGAGCGGCGCGGCGACGTCTATCTGGTAAACGGCCAGAAGACCTGGAACACCCATGGGCAATGGGCGGACATGATTTTCTGCCTGGTGCGCACCTCTAGCACGGGCAGGAAGCAGGAAGGCATCTCGATGCTGCTGGTCGATATGCGCTCGCCGGGTGTGGAGGTGCGACCGATCATCACCCTGGATGGCGAGCACGAGGTGAACGAGGTCTGGCTGCAGGACGTCGAGGTTCCCGCGGAGAACCTGGTGGGCGAGGAAGGACGCGGCTGGACGATCGCAAAGTTCCTGCTTTCGCACGAGCGAACCGGCATCGCCGGCGTCGGTGCGTCCAAGCGCGAGCTCAAATACCTCAAGTACCTTGCGTCACAGGAGCGAATCGACGGCAGGCCGCTGATCGAGGACCCGGTATTCCGCGACCGCGTCGCCCAGCTGGAGATCGATCTGATGGCGCTGGAAATGACGGTGCTGCGCGTTGCCTCCGCCGAGCGCGAAGGCAAGGCGCCCGGGCCGGAGGCCTCGATCCTGAAGATCCGCGGCACCGAGATCCAGCAGACGCTGACCGAACTGCAGATGGAGGCGGTCGGCCCGTACGCGCTGCCCCATTTGCCGATGGCATGGGGCGATCACTGGATCGGACCCACCGTGGGGCCGGACTACGCGGCGCCGCTCGCGGCGCGCTATTTCAACCATCGCAAGGTGACGATCTACGGCGGCACCAACGAGATCCAGCGCAACATCATCGCCCAGCAGGTCTTGGGGCTTTGAATTGCCACAGAGGCACGGAGAAAAGATCGACATGGCCGACCACCAAGGACACTGCGGGCAAATGAATTCTTAGCTGTTCCTGGTGTTCTTGGTGGTTGATTCGCTTCTGGTTCTCTCTGTGCCTCTGCGGTGAGATCGGAGTTATGGATTTTTTGCTGACGGAAGAACAGCAGCTGCTCAAGGACTCGGTCGAACGGTTCCTCGAGAAGAACTATTCGTTCAGGCTGCGCCGCGAACTGGTCGACAACCGGCAGGCGATGTCGCCGCAGATCTGGGAGGGGTTTGCCTCGCTGGGCCTGCTCGGCGTGCCGTTCGCGGAAGAGTACGGCGGCTTCGGCGGCGGGGGCGTGGAGATCATGCTGGTCATGGAAGCGCTCGGCCGGCACCTTGCGGTCGAGCCCTACCTTGCCACGGTCTTGCTTGCCGGCAGCCTGATCGATCTGGGCGCGGCGCAGTGGCAGAAGAAGATCCTGCTTCCCCGCATCGTCGATGGATCGATGCTGCTCGCCTACGCTCACTACGAACCGGACTCCCGTTACTCCGTGCGGCACGTGGCGACGCGCGCCGTTGCCGACGGCGACGGCTGGATGCTGGAAGGCCGGAAGACGCTGGTGCTCCACGGCTCCGTTGCGGAAAAACTGATCGTGTCGGCGCGCACCTCCGGTGAAGACGACGACCCGTCCGGTGTGACGCTGTTCGTGGTCGAGTGCGAGGACGGCAATCTCTCCGGACAGGAGTATCCGCTGTTCGACGGCACGCGAGCGCTGGACGTGCAGCTGAAGGGCGTGCGGGTGGGACGCGATTCCATGATCGGCACGCCGGACGGCGCAATGCCGCTCATCGAGCGGGTCGTCGACCGGGCCGTTGCCGCGCTGTGCGCGGAGGCGGTCGGCGCGATGAGCGCGCTGCACGCGATGACGCTGGAGTATCTCAAAACCCGGCAGCAGTTCGGTGTGCCGATCGGCAAGTTCCAGGTGCTCCAGCACCGCGCGGCCGACATGCTGATCCATCTGGAGCAGGCGAAGTCGATGGCCGTTCTCGCTGCGGGCAGGATCGATTCGCCGGACGCCGTCGAACGCGGGCGTGCGGTCGCGGCGGCGAAGGAATACATCGGGCGAGCGGCGCGCTTTGTCGGCCAGCAGGCGATCCAGCTGCACGGCGGGATGGGCATGACCGACGAGCTCGCGGCCGGGCATTACTTCAAGCGGCTTGCCGCGATCGACATTCTGTTCGGCGACAGCGCATACCAGCGGGCGCGGTTCGCCCAGTTCGAGCGGGATGCGCCGGTGCGCGAATTCGCCAAGCCGCGCAAGACCTGGAAGCAGGTCTGAAGGTCCTTTCGCCGCAAGGGATACAGAACTCGCCGAGAAAAACCGTTCACCACCAAGGCACCAAGAACACCTTACGTTAACCTTGCGTTGGCTTCCCTCCGCTTCCTTCGTGTTACGGGAACTTATTCTCCTTATCGTAGTTCTCTGTGAACTCTGTTTCCTCAGTGGCTGATCGCTTTCGGGAGTTTTCGGATGATTGACAGGATAGGCGTGGTGGGTGCCGGGCTGATGGGCTCGGAGATCGCGCTCGTGTTCGCGCTGGCGGGCAAAGACGTACTGCTCAACGACACGACGGAAGAGGGGCTGAAGCGCGCGAAAAACAGTCTGGCAAGGATTCTGGAAAAGGGGATCAGCCGCGGGTTCTACCGCCAGGAGGACGTGCAGCCTGTATTCACCCGCATCCGCACCACAACCGACCTCGGCGCCTTCGCCGACCGCGACATGGTCATCGAAGCGGTGTTCGAGATGGAAGAGGTGAAGGCCGAGATCTTCCGGAAGCTGGATGCCATCGTGCCCGCGGGCTGCATCCTGGCGAGCAACACGTCCACGATTTCGATCAGCGGGCTGTCTTCCTACGTCAAACCGGAGCGCCGCAGCCGGTTCATCGGGACGCATTTCTTTTCTCCGGTATCGCGCATGAAGCTGGTGGAGGTGATTCCCGGGCTCGACACCGCGCAGCAGACGGTGGACGCGGCCATCGCGGCGTGCCGTGAAGCGGGCAAGACGCCGATCCGGGTGAAAGACGTGGTCGGCTTCGCGGTCAATCGTATCCTCCATGCCTTCATGATCGAGGCGGTGCGGCTGGTGGAGGAGGGCGTGGCCACAGCGGAAGAAGTAGACCTCGCCTGCAAGCTCGGGCTCGGTCATCCGATCGGTCCGTTCGAGCTTTCGGACGCGGTGACCAATAGGCTCTGTCTGCAGGTGCAGGAAATTCTGCACCGAGCCTACGGCCCGCGCTTTCTGCCGCGCCCATTGCTCAGGCAGATGGTGCAGGCGGGCTACGACGGCAAGAAGGCCGGCCGGGGCTGGTACAAGTACGACGATCCGAGGTGAACACGGGGGTCATGACATTCCGATACTACTGGGAAGATTTCGAGGTCGGCGAAAAACAGGAGATCGGCTCGAAGATCGTCTCGAAAGAGGAAATGATCGATTTCGCGTGCCGGTTCGATCCGCAGCCCTTCCATGTCGACGAAACGGCGGCGAAGGCGTCCATATTCGGCGGTCTGATCGCAAGCGGCTGGCATACCTGCGCGATGGTGATGCGCATGATGTGCGACTCGTATCTGCTGCAGTCGGCGAGCCTCGGCTCGCCGGGCGTGGACAACGTCAAATGGCTGAAGCCGGTGCGCCCTGGAGACCGGATCCGCGCTTTTCGCACGACGCTGGAATCGCGCGCTTCGAAGAGCCGTCCGGAAATGGGCATCGTCAAGTCGCTGTGGGAAGTCTTCAACCAGAACGGGGAGCTGGTGATGACCATGGAAGGCTACGGAATGTTCCGGCGCCGCGACACCGGGGCGGCGTGAGATGAGCCAGCAATTCCGCCACAAGGTTCACGTGCTGTTCAGGAAGGAAGACCTGGACCACGAGCGGCTGGAGGGCAAGGTCGCGGTGGTGCTGGACGTTTTGTTTGCCACGTCCACCATCGTCAAGGCGCTGGCGCAAGGCGCCACTGAAGTTATCCCGACGCTCGACGAGGCGGGCGCGAGAGCGGAGGCGCAGAAACACGCAGAGGGAAGCTACATCTGCGCCGGCGAGTTGTACGCCGTCACGCTGCCGGGCTTCGCGCCGCCGACGCCGCTCGCGCTCGCGCAGGAGCCGATCGGGAACCGAAAACTGATTTACTCGACGACCAACGGCACGGTGGCGCTGAGGCAATCGTCGGGCGCGGCGCACGTCTACGCCGCCGCGCTGCTCAACGGCAGGGCGGTCGTGGAGCGCATCCTTGCCCGGCATCCCGGTCAGACCATCCTCATCGTGTGTTCCGGCTCCATGGGCAGCCCGAATCTCGAAGACATCTACGGCGCAGGTTACCTGGTGGATCTTCTCGCTGTCCGGATGCCGGGCGACGCCGAGCATTATTCGGACGCAGCGCTCGCCGCGCGCGCGATTTTCCGCGGCGAGCCGCCGGAGCAGGCCTTGCTGCGCTCGCGCGTGGGCCGCATGATGGTCGAGCGGGGACTGGAACACGAGGTGCGCTATGCTGCCGGCCTCGGCGAGCTCGACGTGGTTCCACGGCTCGTCGACGGTCGACTGCTGGCGTGATGCGCCTGTCTCCTCCAGGCGACAGGTTTCCGGACGCCTTGCGAATGTCCGCCGGCGCATCGCGCAACCCGGCCGTCTGCACGGGCGATAATCCGCGGCGCAGCGGGACGCTTATTTCGTGGGGCCAATCACTTAGCCAAACAGGCGGAGATTCGGGGCAACGTCGGCGCGATTTCCGCTGCTGGTACGAAAACTGCAGCTGGCGTACCCACCTGTTGCGACCCGCAAGGAGGCGGAGGGCAATGCGATTGCGCAATATTCTGTCGGCGTGTTGGATGGGAGCATGCCTCCTATCCGCTTCTGTGCTGGCCGACGGAACCGACGAACCCACAGCGAACGGCAATGAAGCGGTTGTGGTCGATCCGACCGCCGTGATCGATCAGTTCGCCGCCTTTGCCGGTTCGCGGCAGAACGCCGAAGCCCTGGTCGAGGGCTTGCGCGCCGGGACCGAAGTCGCATTACAGGAGCGCGAGGGGACGACGGTGCGCTTCACTTCTCCGGCCGGTCCGATGGGCTACGGCAACGTCTCTGTCGCCTTGTCTCTCGCCCAGACCGAGCTTGCAATCCAGGGTATCGCAGAGCCGAGCGCGCGGGACATCGTCTCGGCCCTGGTGGGCGGGGAGAGTCAGGTGGGCGGAAAAACGGTTCCGCTGCGCGGAGTGCTCGTGTTGCGCGCGGAGGGGTTGCCGTGGAGTTACGTGGCCGACGAGCTGGGTTTTACTCTCGGCGATGCCGCGAGCGTGTCCAGCACCGCCGATCCTGAACTGAGGGCCGAGCGCGCGGCGCGCAGTCAGCGCAAGGAAGTGGAGATCATCGACCGTTCGATCCAATCGGGTCGCGCGGGGAAAGCGCCGCGGGCAGTCGAATTTCCGGCGAAGTAATCGCTCGGCCTGTCTAAAATCGGGCAAGGAACATGCTGGGGGGCAGGCTGCGGCCTGCCGATCTTTTTGCGCTCGAGCCGGGTCGCGTCTTTCCCTGGACCGGGACAATCGAAAGCACGGGGAGGGTGAATGCGCAACGTCCTGCTGTCTTGCCTGATTGCCTTCGCCGCGCCCGCGGGTTATGCAGTGGTCGATTGCGGACGGGCGACGACGATTCCCGACCGTCTGGTTTGCTCCAACGACCGGCTGGCCGAGGCGGACGATCGGATGGCGGCTGCGTTTCATCAGGCCCTCCGGCGCGGGGTCGATCACGACTTGCTGATGCGCACGCAGCGGGAGTGGAAGACGCGGGTGCGGGATGTCTGCACGGACGTTGCCTATCTGCTCAAGGCCTACGAGGAGCGCGCCGCGGAGCTCGACAATCTCTGAGCGCCTAGACTGGGATCGGGGCGGTGAGATCCTGTCCGGGCAGCACCGCGTCGAGCAGAGAGTGCAGCTGTTCCGCGACCGCCGGCGCGATCCTTGCGCCGGGGTGCCGCACCTGGTTACCCGATATTGCTCCGCGCAGGCGCAGGATTTCCTTGCGCACTGCCACGCCGGGCTGCTGCTCGAAAACGATCACCGGAAGAAAGCGGGCGTAGATCTCCCGCATCCGCTTCGCGTCCCCGGCATTTGCGGCGCGCACCATCGCCATCAGCGCCTCCGGAAAGGCGAATCCGGTGTTGAATCCGCTGGAGCCGGCTTCCAGGTCGAACGCGCCGTACAGGGCGCCAAGGCCGCTCAGTATCGGAACCTTGCGCTCCGTCATGCCGGCGCGCAGCGCGCGGATCTTGGGCGGGGTCGGCACCGCCTCTTCCTTGATGCAGGCGATTGCCGGCATCTCGCGCAGGATGCGCAGCATGAGCGGAACCGACATGTGAACTTGCGTCGAGGCCGGATGATCCTGGAGGACGATGGGGATACGCACCGCCTGCCCGATTGCCCGGTAATACTCCACGATGCGCTCGTCGTTCGGCGCCGGCTCGGCGTGCGGCGTGACCATGACGGCGGAGGCGCCGAGTTTCTCCGCCATCTGCGCCAGCTCGCAGGCAGCCCGCGTTCCGCTTGCGCTTGCGCCGACGATGACCGGTAGCCCTTCCGCCGCCGCGACTGCGGCACGCACCACGTCCTCTCGTTCGCGGTCAGTCAGACGGTTGGCTTCGCCCAACACGCCGAGCACGGTTACGCCGTCGACCCCGAGCCGCTTCATGAAACGCACCAGCCGGTGCATCGACTCGAGTTCGAGCGCCTCGTCGTCTCGGAACGCAGTGGCAAGAATGGGGAATACGCCCTCGAAGTACATTTTGGGGATCGTCCGTGGATCGGTGCGGGCAATGATAGCCTAGCCGGTAGAATCGCGACTTCATCCGGGCCAACAAGGAGAAGAGCATGGAAATGCCGGTCAACGGGCTCAAGCGCGCCTTGCGGGACAAGCGCGTACAGGTTGGCTGCTGGCTTAGCCTCGCGAGCCACGCGTCTGCGGAGATCTGCGCATCGGCAGGCTTCGACTGGGTGCTGATCGATACCG
>DASRFY010000111.1:0-4625 GCA_035651315.1 Burkholderiales bacterium | reverse complement strand
ACTTCGTGCCTAGTCCCGGGGACTCCATTCGAAGCCGAGCCTCGATACGCCCTGCTTGAGGAACTCGAGCGCCTGCCGTGCCTGCGCCTGCTCGCCCTTCACGCCCAACTCGATGCGTCGGCCCTGGGGGGTGAACGACGGAAGGCTGAACAGTTTGACCGCGGGATAGCGCGCGATGCAGTCATTCATCAGATCGATCAGCTGGCTTTCCCCCGCCTCCCGGACCATGATCGCAACGTCCACCGGCGGGGCGGCGCGGTGAAAACGCCGGTACTCGTTGTCGAGCACCCACTCCGTCATCGGCCAGGCCATCTCCGGAAATCCCGGCAGGAAATGGTGCTTGCCGTAGCTGAATCCCGGTACCCGGTTGTAGGGGTTGGGGATGATGCGGCTGCCGACCGGAAACACCCCCATCTCGATTCGCTTCGGATACGCGTCCGCGCCGAAACGCGCCTCCAGCTCGCGCCTGGCGTCCGGATGCAGCGCAAGCGCGACCCCGGCCGCCTTCGCGGCGCACTGCCTGGTGTGGTCATCGGGCGTGGCGCCGATGCCGCCGAACGAGAAGACGACCTCGTCGCGCGCCATCGTGCTGGACAGCGCCGCGGTGATCGTGTCGGGCTCGTCGGGCAGATACATGCCCCACGACAGACCCAGGCCGCGCACCTTGAGGATCTCGATTGCCTTCGCGAAATGCTTGTCCTGGCGCTTGCCCGAGAGGATCTCGTCGCCAATGATGAACAGACCGAAGCGGATTTCGACTGACTTCACGGCGGCGCAGTGTGTCGGCTTCGTGCGACAGCGTCAAGGCACGGACTGCTTGACAGCAGCAGCGAGCAGCGGAGGATAATAGTCCTAATTAGAACTAAGTGGCGTTGTAGAAATTGGCGCCCAAGGCAAATTACCTGCGGACGATCCGCGCCCTGGCCGAGGCCTGGCAGGCCTTCGATGCTTATTCGGGTGCGCATGTGCGCAGCCTCGGGCTGACGCCTGCGCAGTTCGACATCGTCGCCACGCTGGGCGATACGCCTGGAATGACCTGCAAGGAACTGGGTGAGAAAACGTTGATCACCAAGGGCACGCTGACCGGCGTGCTGGACCGCATGGAGGCGCGCAAGCTGATCCGCCGCCAGCCGTCGGAGGCCGATCGGCGCTCGATCTTCATCTCGCTCACGCCGCAAGGCGAGCGTCTGTTCGAGAAGGTCTTCCCCGCCCACATCGGTCATTGCAACTGTGCCTGCGCGAAGCTCTCTGTCAGGGAGCACGACAGCCTCACGAGCCTGCTGCGAAAGCTGCGCGACTCGCTGCGCGAGGAGCGCGAGGCAGGGCAGGCCGCATGAGCCTGCGCTACACGCGCGTTGCGATCGCGCTGCACTGGCTGATCGCGGCGGTGATCTTCTGCACCTTCCTGCTCGGCCTGTACATGGCCGATCTGCCGGTATCCCCGTGGAAGCTCAGGCTGTACTCATATCACAAATGGATCGGGGTGACGATCTTCGCTCTCGTGATCGCGCGCATCGCCTGGCGGCTGACGCACGCTGCGCCGGCGCTTCCGACGATGCCCGCATGGCAGCGCATTGCGGCGCATGCCTCCCATGCCCTGCTGTACCTGCTCACGCTCGCGGTGCCGATCACCGGCTGGCTGTTCAGCTCGGCGGCGGGCTTCCAGACGGTATACCTGGGCGTGCTCCCGATTCCCGACCTGATCGCAAAGAACAAAGCCGCGGCCGACGCGCTCAAAGCTGCGCACTGGTATCTCAACCTGACCATGCTGACGCTGGTGGCAGTGCACGTCGCGGCGGCGCTCAAGCACCACTTCGTCGACCGCGACGACGTGCTTGCCCGCATGCTGCCCGCCGCCAAGACGAGGACCTGATTCATGCATCGAATTCTTGCCCTGCTCGCTCTCGCCGCGCTTCCCGCCGCGGCGCAAACGGTCGATTACGCGAAGAGCGAGATCAGCTTCGTGTCGAAGCAGATGAACGTGCCGGTCGAGGGCCGCTTCGACAGCTTCGCCGCCCAGATCCGTTTCGACCCGAAGAAACCGTCCGAAGGCCAGGCGCAGATCGAGGTGGACCTTGCAAGCGTCTCCACCGGCAGCGCCGACGCCGACACGGAAGTGAAGAAGAAGGCCTGGTTCAACCTCGCCGCCTTCCCGACCGCGAAATTCGTCTCTACCGAGGTCAGGTCAGTCGGACCCGGGCGCTTCGAAGCGCAGGGCAAGCTCACCATCAAGGGGGTGACCAGGGACGTCGTTGCGCCCTTCACTGTGAAGACGGCCGGCGCCTCGACCGTGTTCGAGGGCGTGTTCCCCCTGATGCGATTGCAGTTCAACGTCGGCGAAGGCGCCTGGTCCGACACCGAGACTGTCGCCGACGAAGTGCAGGTGCGATTCCGGATCGTACAGTCCGGAAAAGCGAAGTAGCCATGGCGGTCCGTGCCGCCCGACTTTAACCGCAGAAGGAGCATCCCGTGAGCAAGCCGTTCGCCGCCGCGTTGGCCATTGCGGCCGTATCGACCGCCGCCTACGCGGCGCCCGAGTCGTACACCGTCGACCCGGCCCACACCTACCCGAATTTCGAGATCAACCATCTCGGATTCTCGACCATGCACGGCAAGTTCGAGCGCACCTCGGGCAAGATCGTGATCGATCCCGCAACCAAGTCCGGCAGCATCGACGTCAAGATCGACACCGCCTCGGTCGATACCGGTCACGCCAAGCGGGACGAGCATCTGCGCTCCGACACCTTCTTCAACGTCGCGCAGTTCCCGACCATGAATTTCAAGGCCAGCAAGCTGCGCTTCGAGGGCGACAGGCTCGTCGGCGCCGACGGCGAGCTCACGCTGCTGGGCAAAACGCTGCCGGTCGTCCTGGCGGTCACGAACTTTCACTGCGGACCGAACCCGATCGTCAAGAAACCGGAATGCGGCGCCGACGCCACCACCAGCATCAAGCGCTCCGCCTTCGGCATGGACGCCTACGTTCCTGCGGTCGGCGACGAGGTGAAGATCAGCATCGAGGTCGAGGCCTTCAAGGACTGACCCGCCAAGGAGTAAAACATGAGACGGGCAGCCGATGCTGCTTTTTTTGGTGGGTACTGCATTTCATGTAGAGCGGCATGCGCGGCGGGGTCGCCACAGGCGCCGACAATGCAGGAATCAGGTGCCGCGCAGGACGGGTCGGACCTGTACGCCGTGCCGTTCCAGGCTCTCGCGCAGGCGGGCGGCGAACGTGCCCGCGCGCGGCGCATCGCCGTGAATGCAGACTGTATCTGCACGCACCGGCACCTCCT
The DNA here is from genome assembly GCA_035651315.1 of Burkholderiales bacterium. Classification (GTDB taxonomy): domain Bacteria; phylum Pseudomonadota; class Gammaproteobacteria; order Burkholderiales; family Eutrophovitaceae; genus DASRFY01. Next base: position 1,335 of record DASRFY010000111.1, on the reverse strand, counting down.
GGCCGTTCACCGCCCGCACCCGGCCGGTTCCGATCATGTGCAGCACTTGCTCGACTGCCTGCGTCTCGTCCTCGATCAATGCCTCCGGTCGCGAGCGCGGCGTCAAACTTCCGTCCGGCTGATAGGTACGGTCGGCAAACACCTCCGCCAGGCACGTAAGCCCGTGCGCCTCGCCGGCTCTGATAAGGTCGGAGCCCGACAGCCCGTAGAGCGCCAGTTCCGGATCGAAGTCCCGCACCGCGCGGCAGACTGCCCTGGCAAGCGCCATGTCGCGCGCCGCCATGTTGTACAGCGCGCCATGCGGCTTGACGTGGTTGAGCTTGACGCCTACCGATCGGGCGATCGCGTCGGCCGCGCCGATCTGATACAGCACCAGTTCGTAGGCCTGCTCAGGCGTAACGGGAAGCTCGCGCCGGCCGAAGTGCTGACGGTCGGCAAGAGAAGGATGCGCGCCGATCGCGATGCCCTGTGCGGCGGCGGCCTGCATCGTGCGCCGCATGAGATGAGGATCACCGGCATGCATCCCGCACGCGACGCTCACGGAGCTCACGGATGGGAGCACGCCCGCCTCGCGCAGCACCCCTGATTCGGTGCTGTCCTCGCCAAGGTCGCAGTTCAGGTCGATCGAGCGCGTCATTCCGTGCCGTGCGCCTGCACCGATTCGCGCAGCTGCTGGAATGCCTGCTCCTGAAGGTGCAGCAGGCGTTGCGCTTCGGTGAGCGCGATTTTCTCGAAACGCAACCGGTCGCCGGGTTTGAGTTGTGCAAGCAAAGGCAGATCGACGCTCGCCACCTCGCCCAGCCGCGGGTAGCCCCCGGTGACCTGGCGGTCGGCCATCAACACGATCGGATTGCCGTCGGGCGGAAGCTGGATGGTACCGAAAGCCACCGCCTCGGGCACGGCATCAGCATGCGCGGCCAGCTCGAGAGGTGCGCCTTCTAGCCGGTAGCCCATGCGGTCGGAGGCTGCGCTCAACCGATACTCCGACGCGAGGCAACGCGCTCGTGCGTCCGCGGGCAGCGTTTCCCAGTGACGCCCGGCTACGAAGCGAATGATCTGCGGCACGCGCGCAAGCCGCTCTGGGTGCAGGCTCGCCGCCCAGTGGGCGGCGACGAATTTGGCCCGTGTGCGCGCGAGCTGGCGCTGCAGCCCGGGATAGAGTTTGCGCGCGCTGCGCCCCGGCGCCAGCCGGTCGCCGCGGCGCACCGCTCGTCCTTCGATCCCGCCGAGGCCGGCGCTCAGGTATGTCGAGCGGCTGCCGAGAATTTCCGGCACTTCGATTCCGCCCGCCACGGCCAAATAGGCGCGGCAGCCCATACGTGCGGTGCCGAATTC
>DASRFY010000110.1:0-7494 GCA_035651315.1 Burkholderiales bacterium | reverse complement strand
AAGCAGCAGCGCGCCCCAGATCAGACGCACGAGTCCTCCCGTCAAGTAGCGTGTGCGCTCCAAAAAAAGGCCTGCGGCGACGAAGTGTTGCCCGACCGCAGGCCCTGCCCTGACTCACCTCCGGATCTTCCGGCGGCCGAGCCGGCGCCGCCGGAGCGCGATGCGATTCAGAGATTCTGCTTGCCCTCGTTGCCCGCAATGAACGGGCTCCATGGTTGCGCGCGGATCGGCTTGTCGGTCTTCCAGACCACCTGGAACTGACCGTTGGGAAGGATCTCGCCGATCATCACCGGCTTGTGCAGGTGATGGTTGGTCTTGTCCATCGCCAGCGTGAAGCCAGACGGCGCCTTGAAGGTCTGCCCCGCCACGGCCGCGCGCACCTTGTCGACGTCCGTGCTGCCGGCCTTCTTCACCGCCTGCGCCCACATGTGGATGCCGACGTAGGTTGCTTCCATCGGGTCGTTCGTCACCACGGTGTCGAGATTCGGGACCTTGTTTTTCTTGGCCCAATCCTTGTACATCTTGATGAACGCGGTGTTGACCGGGTTCTTCACCGACATGAAGTAGTTCCACGCGGCAAGGTGGCCGACCAGAGGCTTGGTATCGATGCCGCGCAACTCTTCCTCGCCGACCGAGAACGCAACCACCGGCACGTCGGTCGCCTTCAGCCCCGCGTTTCCGAGCTCCTTGTAGAACGGTACGTTGGAGTCGCCGTTGATGGTCGAGATCACCGCCGTCTTGCCGCCGGCGGCGAACTTCTTGATGTTCGCCACAATGGTCTGGTAGTCGCTGTGGCCGAAGGGCGTGTAGACCTCCTCGATGTCGGCATCGGCCACCCCCTTCGAGTGCAGGAAGGCGCGCAGGATCTTGTTGGTCGTGCGTGGATAGACGTAGTCGGTGCCGAGCAGGAAGAAGCGCTTGGCGCCGCCGCCCTCCGCGCTCATCAGGTATTCCACCGCCGGAATCGCCTGCTGGTTGGGCGCGGCGCCAGTGTAGAACACGTTCTTGGACAGCTCTTCGCCCTCGTACTGCACCGGATAGAAGAGCAGTCCGTTCAGCTCTTCGAAAACCGGCAGGACCGACTTGCGCGATACCGAGGTCCAGCAGCCGAATACCACGGCGACCTTGTCCTGGGTCAGGAGCTGGCGGGCTTTTTCCGCGAACAACGGCCAGTTGGAAGCCGGGTCGACCACCACCGGTTCGAGCTTCTTGCCGAGCACGCCGCCCTTGGCGTTGATCTCCTCGATCGTCATCAGCGCCACGTTCTTCAGCGCGGTTTCGGAGATCGCCATGGTGCCGGACAGCGAGTGCAGGATACCGACCTTGATCGTATCGGCTGCCCAGGCCTGCGCGCCCAGCAGACCGCTTGCTCCGATTGCGAGTGCAACTGTGGATTGGAGGAACTGCTTGCGATTCATTTGCTCCCCTTTATATATATGGACGAGTGAAAAAAAATCGGGACGACGGTGCCGACAGAGCATTTCGATGAGTCGCTTGCGTTCAAGGCAAGGCACCGAGCACGTCGCGCAAGCGATTTCGCAACAAGCGTGCCACGCGTTTTGGCGATATTCGTTCTTCCTGGATTTCATGCCGTTATTTTCAAAAAAGAACGGGTTGGAGAGGAAAGCGCGCAGGATGCGCGCCGATGGTGCACGGCGGATGGGCGCACCGCGGCTGTGCGCGTATTGGGGGCGATGCACCGAAACGGACGAATCGAGATGGCCGGCGATGCGGTCTTGCTTGGCAAAATCGGATGACTGTATATAATTACAGTACAGAGGAGAGCTTCCATGGAAGAACTGACCTCCCGACAAGCCGAGGTATTGCAGATGATCCGGGAATTCGTGCAATCCACCGGCTTCCCGCCCACGCGCGCGGAGATCGCGCGCGAGCTCGGCTTCCGTTCGCTCAATGCGGCGGAGGACCATCTCAAGGCGCTGGCCCGCAAGGGGTTTCTCGAAATGATGCCCGGCGCTTCGCGCGGACTGCGCCTCGCCGAGGGCAGCGGGCTGCCCATCGTCGGGCGGGTAGCCGCCGGCAGTCCGATCCTGGCCGAAGCGCACATCCAGGGCCGGGTGCAACTCGACCCGCTGCTATTCAAGCCGCGGGCGGATTACCTGCTCAAGGTACGCGGCATGAGCATGCGCGATGCCGGCATCCTCGACGGCGACCTGCTCGCTGTGCATCGGATGCCAGAAGCCCGTTCCGGTCAGATCGTGGTCGCGCGCATGAACGACGAGGTCACCGTCAAGCGCCTGCGCCGGCAAGGCAGCCAGGTGCTGCTGCTGCCCGAGAACCCGGAATTCACGCCCATATATGTGGACCCGCGGCGCGACAGGTTCGCCATCGAGGGATTGGCAGTCGGGCTGATCCGCAACGGAAGAATTGCTTGAGGCAGTCAAAGAACCCCGGGCGCGACCGGGGACGCAGAAGACGCGGTGACAAGGCGAAACATCGCTCCAGGGGATCTGCTCTGCGGCCGATGATTTCGTTCTCGATTTCCTTTTCTTGACGGAGGGAGCCATGGAACGTGAAAAGACGCTCGAGATTCTCAAGACCCTGGCCGACGGCATCGATCCCAACACCGGGGAACGGTTTCCGGCGGGCAGCGCCTACCAGCACGCGGACACCGTCCGGGCGCTCTACTGCGCAATCCGCGCGATGGAAGGCACGACCCAGATGAAACCGGGCGCGCAGCCGAAGCAGGCTCCGGAAAACGCAGGGCGCCCCTGGTCCGAAGAAGAGGATGCGCGGCTCGGCAAGGCCTTCGATGGGGGCAAATCCGTCGACGAACTCGCCGAGGCCCACAAGAGGAGCAAATGGGCGATCGAGTCGCGGCTTGTGCGCCTGGGGAAAATCGCCGCGCCGCCATCCGGCTTCACGCCCCGCCAGCCGCGGGGAAGTGCAGCGGCCGCCGGAGCGCGGGGCTGACGGGAAGACAGGGCCCGCCGCAGCCGGAATCCGGCTGCCTGGGTAGCGCCCCGATGTCCTCGCTTTCTGCGCCATGGCTGCGGCATCGTCTCTCGATCTTCTGCTCCAGAACGCTGTCCTCTGGCGCGGGAACGAACAGTCCCGCGCCGCCACACCTGGCGTCGCCTCGGATTTTGCCGCGCTCGACGAAAAGCTCGGCGGCTGGCCGATCGGCGCGGTGGTCGAGCTGATTTTGCAGCGCGAAGGCGTCGGCGAGCTTTCCATCCTGCTACCCGCTCTCGCGCGGCTGTCCGGGGACGAGCGCTGGATCGCGTTCGTCAATCCCCCCTATATTCCTTATGCACCGGCGCTCGCCGCGGCCGGCGTGGACATCGCGAAGCTGGTCGTGGTCCGCGCGAAGACCGGCCAGGACGCGTTGTGGGCGATGGAGCAGTCGCTGCGCTCGGGGGCATGCAGCGCGGCGCTTTGCTGGCCCCGCTCCGTCACCGAGCAGGCGATCCGCAGGCTGCAGCTCGCTGCGGAAACCGGTCCGGCGCTGGCGGTCTGTTTCACTGTCTGTGGTGCGGCTCCGCGCACTTCTCTCAGCCCCTACCGGCTGCGCGTGGACGCGTATGCGCGCGGCACGCGAGTGGAAATTCTCAAGCGCCGCGGCGGTGCCGTGAACGCACCGGTGCACCTCGAAAATGTTGTGGCTTTGCCTGGATTTCCCGCGCCTGTCGCTGGAAGTGTTTCCGCGGGCAGGCACGTCGCCTGACGCGCTTGTCGTCTCGGGTGGCGGCAGCCGCCCCGCAGTCGTCGCATGCGACGCGCGCGCGGCGAGCAGCGGCATCCGGCCCGGCATGGCGGTGTCTGCGGCCTACGCGGCTGCGCCCCGGATCCTGGTGCGCGATCGCGATATCCGCGAGGAACAGCGCGCGCTGGAAGCCACCGCGCTGTGGGCGCTGCAGTTCACTTCCCGCGTCGGACTGGCGCCGCCGACCTCGTTGCTGCTCGAAATCGGCTGCAGCCTGAAGCTGTTCGGCGGGCTCGACGCCTTGCGTGCGCGGATACGCGAAGCGGCCGCGCAACTGGGCTTCGACGCGGTGACCGCCGTCGCACCCACGCCGCGCGGCGCGCAATGGCTCGCCCGCGCCGGCCTGGACCTCGCAATCGAGGATACGGTTTCGCTGCACCGTCACCTGAGCCGGCTGCCGCTCGATATGGTCGAGGTCGAGCCCGATACGCTCGACTCGCTCGATCGAATGGGCATACGCACCGTCGGAGAATGCCTGGGCCTGCCGCGCGACGGACTGGCGCGGCGGTTCGGCCAGACGCTGCTCGACGCTTTGGACCGCGCGCTCGGAAAGCTCCCGGATCCGGTGTCGCCCTTCGTCCCGCCGGTGCGGTTCGCCGCGAGCCTCGTATTGCCCTCCCCGGTCACCGAGGTCGAGGCGCTGCTCTTTGCCGCGCACCGGCTGATCCTGCAGATGGCAGGGTACCTGTCCGCCCGCAACGCCGGTGTCATGCGATTGAAGCTCGCATTGAGGGGCGAAGACCGCGGACAGACCGACGCGATCGTCGCGCTCTCGGTGCCGAGCCGCGACCCGAGGCACCTCGTCAATCTGCTGCGCGAACGCCTGTCCTCGATTGCGCCGCCGGGCCGGATCGAGTCGGTTGCACTCGAAGCGCTCGAGATCACCCAGCTCGCGCCGCGCAATTTTTCCTTTTTCCCCGACCGGGAGCAGTCGCACGAGGAACGCGCCGCGCTGGTGGAGAAGCTGCGCGCGAGGCTCGGCGAGGACGCCGTCCACGGGCTCTCGCTCTACCCCGACGCGCGGCCGGAGCTTGCCTGGCGCGAAGCCGAGCCCGGCACCGCGACGGAACCTGTCCTGCGCCTGCCGCGGCCGACATGGCTGCTCGCGCGCCCCCGGCCGCTCGCAACACGGGACGGGCAACCCTGGCTGGGCGGCGCGCTCGCCTTGCTCGACGGGCCGGAGCGCATCGAATCCGGCTGGTGGAACGGCAACGACGTGCAGCGCGATTACTTCGTTGCGCGCGATGCCTGCGGCGCGACGTTCTGGATCTACCGCGAACGCGCACAGCCGGGTGGATGGTTCCTGCACGGGGTGTTCGCCTGACGAGTAGCCGATGCCTGCCGCCTACGCCGAGCTGCACTGCCTGAGCAATTTCACTTTTCTTCGCGGCGCCTCGCATCCCGAAGAGCTGGTCGCGCGCGCGACGGAACTCGGCTACTCGGCGCTCGCGATCACCGACGAGTGCTCGATGGCCGGCGTGGTGCGCGCGCATGTCGCGGCGAGCCGGGTCGGGCTCAAGCTCATCATCGGGACCGAATTGGCGCTGGAAGACGGGCCGAAGCTCGTCCTGCTGGCGCGCAACCGCGAGGGCTACGGCAACCTCTGCGCGCTGGTCACCAGGGGCCGGCGCGCCGCGAAGAAAGGCGCCTACCGCCTGCTGCGCGCCGACCTCGATGGCGGCGTTCCCGACTGCCTCGCACTCTGGCTGCCGGCGGAAGAAGAAGCCGTAGAGACCGGCCGCTGGCTCGCAGAGCGCTTTCCCGGCCGTCTGTGGATCGCGGTCAAGCTGCTCGCGAACAGCGGCGACCGGAGGCAGCTCGAACGGCTGCAATCGCTGGGCAGAACACTCGGGCTACCGTGCACGGCGAGCGGGGACGTACACATGCATGTGCGCGAACGCCGCAGGCTACAGGACACGCTCACCGCGATCCGTCTCGGCGTACCGGTCTCGAAAGTCGGCTACCGTCTCCACGCCAACGGCGAGAGGCATCTGCGCGCACGCGAGGCGCTGGAACGGATTTATCCGCGCGAACTGCTGGAAGAGACGGTGCGCATCGCCCGGCGCTGCGAATTTTCCCTCGCCGGCCTGCGCTACGAGTACCCGCAGGAGCTGGTCCCTGCCGGGACGACGCCCGCGGAGCATCTGCGCCGGCTCACCGACGCCGGGCTGAAGCAGCGCTACCCGGAAGGCGTGCCCGGAGAAGTCCGCAAACAAGCGGAAGAGGAACTCGGGCTCATCGCCGAGCTGCGCTACGAGCCGTTCTTCCTCACCGTCCACGATATCGTCCGGCACGCCCGCAGCCTGGGCATCCTCTGCCAGGGACGCGGCTCCGCCGCGAACTCGATCGTGTGCTATGCCCTCGGCATCACCGCGGTGGGACCGAAGCATTTGAACATGCTGTTCGGGCGCTTTCTTTCGAAAGAGCGCAACGAGCCGCCGGATATCGACGTGGATTTCGAGCACGAGCGCCGCGAGGAAGTCATCCAGTACATCTACCGCAAGTATGGCCGGGACCGCGCGGCGCTCGCCGCCACCGTCGTTACGTACCAGGCTCGCAGCGCCTTCCGCGACGTCGGCAAGGCGCTCGGGCTGGATGCCTCCCAGGTGGATCGCATCTCCAAGAGCTTCGCCTGGTGGGACCGCAGAGAGGAAAGAGCGAAGCGCCTGTGCGAAGCCGGCTTCGACCCGGATTCCCCGCTCATCCGCAACCTGATCTCGCTCACCGATACGCTGATCGGGTTTCCGCGCCACCTCTCGCAGCACGTCGGCGGCTTCGTCATCTCGCGCGGACCGCTGTGGCAGCTGGTGCCGGTCGAAAACGCCGCCATGGCGGACAGAACGATCATCGAATGGGACAAGGACGATCTCGAATCGCTGGGGCTGCTGAAGGTGGACGTGCTGGCACTGGGAATGCTCACCGCGATCCGCCGCGCGCTCGAGCTGGCGGGCCGGGTGCGCCGGGAATCCATCGGCATGGCGGAAATACTCGCCACCGACGGCACGGATGCAAGCAAACCGGTCTACGCGATGATCGGCCGCGCCGACACCATCGGCGTGTTCCAGATCGAGTCGCGGGCGCAGATGTCGATGCTGCCGCGGCTGAAGCCGGAAAATTTCTACGACCTAGTGATCGAGGTGGCGATCGTGCGCCCCGGCCCGATCCAGGGCGGCATGGTGCATCCTTATCTGAAGCGCCGGCGCAATCCATTCGACGTCGCCTACCCCTCCCCGGCCCTGGAGCAAGTCCTGAAGCGCACGCTGGGCGTGCCGATCTTCCAGGAGCAGGTAATGCAGATCGCCATCGTCGCCGCCGGCTTCTCCGCTGGCGAAGCCGATCAGTTGCGCCGCTCGATGGCAGCCTGGCACAGGAAGGGCGGGCTGGAACCGTTCCGGGACAAACTCGTTTCCGGCATGCTGGCGCGCAATTACAGCCGCGAATTCGCCGAACAGATCTTCCGCCAGATTCAAGGCTTCGGCGAATACGGTTTCCCGGAGTCCCACTCCGCGAGCTTTGCGCTTCTGGTGTACGTGTCCTCCTGGCTCAAGTGCTACGAGCCCGCGGCCTTTACCTGCGCGCTGCTCAACAGCCAGCCGATGGGCTTCTACTTTCCTTCCCAGCTCGTGCAGGACGCGCAGTGTCACGGCGTGAAAGTGCGACCGGTGGATGTGACGGTGAGCGAGTGGGACTGCACGCTCGAGCCGCAGAGTGGCTCGGGTATGAGTTTCGAGGTACGAGGCACGAGTCAAAAAGAAAGCCTCGCACCTTTA
>DASRFY010000109.1:0-8352 GCA_035651315.1 Burkholderiales bacterium | reverse complement strand
ATACGGCGGGCGCGATGAGCATGACGGCAATCGCCAGGGAACTCGGCTTGTCGGTGTCGCGGGTGAGCCGGCTGATCGCTCGTGCGGAACAGGCAAAAGACAAGGCCTGACCCCCACGCCGTGTGACCCCCACGCCGTGTGTGACCCCCACGCCGTGTGACCCCCACGCCGCGCTATCCTCAACTACCATGAAAGCCTGCTCATCTTCAATCATGTGACGAGTTTCGTGCGATTCATGGAGACTTTAGAGCGCAAAGTCGCAACTGCAGTTAAACGAGGTGCGTCAGTGATAAGAGACGACGACGTTCCATTCTGACTTGCGACCAAGTGAAGAACATAGTGCCGTGAATATCGTAGATCCCGCTACTCACTCAACCGATTTATCCATCGTTATGTTTCCCTCTGCGTCCTCTGCGCTCTCTGCGCCTCTGCGTTGAGATTTTGATTTTCTTTGCGTCCTTTGCGGTCCTTCGCGACCTTTGCGTTTATCTTTTCCGTTCTTGCTTTTCCTTCGTGATCCTTCGCGTCCTGCGTAGTGAGCGCGTCCAGTGACTGCGCCGATCAGACGCCTTCATCGAGCATCCGGCTGATGACGGGGAAGTACTGCTCCCCCAGCCCGTTCGCGATCGCCATCTCGAACAGCCGCGCGACGTTCTCGGCGCCGCCAGCCTCGACGCCGCCCGCCTGCGCCATCTCCTTCGCGTAGGAAAGATCCTTCTTCGCATACTCGACCGAGAACGCGCGTTCCGGGAACTGCTGCGGGAGGATCGCCTTCATGCCGTGATTGCGCAGCGCAAAGCTGTCCGCCGAACCCTTCGACAAGGCCTCGAACAGCACGGCCGGATCCATTCCCGCGCGGCGCGCGATCGCATAGGCCTCGGACAGCGCGGCCACGGTCTGGAACAGCACCATGTTGTTCAGGATCTTCGTGACCTGGCCGCTGCCGATGGCCCCGCAGTGCGTGATCTCGGAGGCGAAACATTCGATCAGCGGCCGCACCCGGCGCAGATGCTCCGCGTCCCCGCCGACCATCACCGCGAGCGTCCCGCTCTCCGCCGCCTGCCGCGTGCGGGCAACCGGCGCATCGAGATACGCGGCGCCCTTGCGCTCGACTTCCGCCGCGAGTTCGCGCGTCAGCCCGACCGGCGAGGTTCCCAGGTCGACGAAGATCGCTTCGCGTCGGATGTTTGCGAGCAGCCCGTCCCCGCCGCGCGCCAGCGCGTCCAGCTCCTTTCCCGAAGGCAGCGACGCGAACACGATGTCGCTCTCGCGCACCACTGCCCCGGCGCTTTGCGCCCGTTCCACCCCGTGCTGCGCGAGCCGCGCCAGCGGCTCCGCTCTCAGGTCGAAGCCGACGACGCGCCTGCCGCTTTTGACCCGTAGGTTGCGGCACATCGGCTCGCCCATCACGCCCAGACCGATGAATCCGACCACCGTGTCAATCACTTTCCGTCCTCCCCGACCCGCGCGAGCGATCAACCGAGACCGAAGTACAGGCTCTTCGCCTGCTGGTAGAGCCGCAGTCCGCCGATGCCCTTCTCGCGCCCGATCCCGCTTTCCTTGAATCCGCCGAACGCGGTCGCGATCGACAGTTGCTTATAGGTGTTGATCCACACCGTGCCGGCCTCCAGGCGCCGCGCGACCCGCCACGCGCGCCGGTAGTCGGCGGTCCATAGTCCCGCGGCGAGCCCGTACACCGAATCGTTGGCCTGCCGCACCAGGTCGTCCTCGTCCTCGAAAGGCAGCACGCACAGCACGGGGCCGAAGATTTCCTGCTGGCACGCGCGCGCCGAATTGGCGAGACCGGTGATCACCGTCGGCAGGTAATACGCGCCCGCCGCCAGCTTCTCGCCGTCGGGCCGCGCGCCGCCGGCCACGATTTCCCCGCCTTCGTTCCTGGCCTCGGCGACGAACCGCTCGATCCGCTCCCGGTGTGCGAACGAGGCGATCGGCCCGAGCTGCGCCCCGGGCGCATCGGGCAGATCGATTTTCAGCGCGCGGGCGCGTTGCACGACCTGCGACAGCACCCGGTCGTAGGCGCGATGCTCGACGAACAGCCGCGATCCGGCCACGCACGACTGCCCGCTCGCCTCGAAGATCCCGTCCGCGACCGCAGCCGACGCCGCATCGAGATCGGCGTCGGCGAACACGATGTGCGGCGACTTGCCGCCCAGCTCGAGCGCAACCGGCATCAGCTTCTCGGCGGCAGTGGCGGCGATGCGGCGGCCGCTGGCGGTGCCGCCGGTGAACGATACGAAGCGCACGTTCTTGTGCCGGACCAGCGCGTCGCCCGCCACCGCGCCAGCGCCGGGCAGGACGTTGAGGATTCCCGGCGGCAAGCCGGCATCGAGCGCCGCGCGCCCCAGTGCCAGCGCCGGCGAGGGCGTGATCTCGGAAGGCTTAAGAATGACCGCGTTCCCGCCCGCTATGGCGGGCGCGACCTTCTGCGCCTCCATCGTCAGAGGCGAATTCCACGGCGTGATCGCCGCGACTACACCGTAGGGCTCGTGCACCGTCATCGAGAAGTAACGGCCGCGGGAGGGCGTCAGCTCTTCCCCGACCGTCTCGCACACGGCGGCGTAGTAGCGAAAGATCGCCGCGGCGGAGGCCGACTGGGCCCGGCACTCGGCGAGCACCTTGCCGTTCTCCTGCATCTGCGTGCGCGCGAATTCCTCGCCGCGCGACTCGATCACGTCGGCGAGCTTCGCCAGCAATCTCGCGCGCGCATGCGGCAGCAGGTTGCGCCAGGACGGCGCGCTCGCGGCCTCGCTCGCCGCGGCCACCGCATCGTCGACCTGCCGCGGCCCGGCGGCGCAGACCGCGTAGTTGGTTTCACCCGTCGCCGGGTTGACGGACGTCAGCACCCCATCGGCGCTTCGGACCCATTCGCCGCCGATCAGCAGCGGGAACGCATCGTTCATCCGTGTCCTTTTGCTCCAATGCGATCCGAAGAAGAGCATCGAAGCGGCCCAGTATTGTGAACGTCGTTAAGGCCGTGAATATCGTGAATGCCGTGAATATCGGAAATGCGATATTCGAGAACACACGCATGCGTCAGTCATTCTCTTGGTTTTTCTCTGCGTCCTCTGCGCTCTCTGCGCCTCTGCGTTGAGATTTTGATTTTTTCCGTGGCAAGTGGCTAGTGATTGTCGCGAGGCACGCTCTTGGCCGCGATCTTCTGGTACTTCACCGCCGGCTTGAGCACCATGCCGTAGGCAAGCTCGTCGACCATGCTGCGCTGGATCTCCTCCCACGGCGTGTTGCTGGGCGGGATCTTGTAGCCGCCCCTTCTCGCGAGCGCCTTGCGCCGCCGCTCGTACTCCGCCTTGCTGATGAGGATATTCGCGGTGCGCTTGTTCAAGTCGATGCGCACCCGGTCGCCAGTCTTCAGGATTGCCAAGCCGCCGCCGGTCGCCGCTTCCGGCGAGGCATTGAGGATCGAGGGCGATCCCGAAGTTCCCGATTGCCGGCCATCGCCGATGCAGGGCAGTTCGTGCACGCCGTGCTTGATGAGTTTGGCCGGCGGCTGCATGTTCACCACCTCCGCGCCGCCGGGATAGCCCACCGGGCCCGTGCCGCGCACGAACAACATGCAGTTCTCGTCGATCTTCAGCTTCGGGTCGTCGATGCGATGGTGGTAATCCTCCGGCCCCTCGAACACAATGGCGCGGCCTTCGAAGGCGTTCGGGTCCTTGGGGTTGGACAGGTAGCGCTTCCTGAATTCCTCCGAGATCACGCTGGTCTTCATGATCGCGCTGTCGAAGAGGTTTCCCTTCATGTTCAGGAAGCCGGCCTTTTCCTTGAGCGGCCTCTTGTAGGGTCGGATCACGTCTTCGTCGAGGATCTTGGCGTTCCTGCAGTTGTCGTACAGCGTCCTGCCGTTAACGGTCAGATGGTTCTTGCGGATCTTGCCGGCCTTGATCAGCTCGCTCACTACCGCGGGCACGCCGCCGGCGCGATGGAAGTCCTCGCCCAGGTATTCGCCCGCCGGCTGCAGGTTCACCAGCAGCGGGATTTCGTAGCCGATCTTTTCCCAGTCGTCGTTGGTGAGCTTCACCCCGACGTGGCGGGCGATGGCGTTCAGGTGGATCGGCGCGTTGGTGGAGCCGCCGATCGCCGAATTGATGACGATCGCGTTCTCGAAGGCTTCCCGGGTCAGGATCTTCGACGGACGCAGATCCTCCCACACCATCTCGACGATGCGCTTGCCGGATTCGTAGGCGTTCACCCCGCGCTCCTTGTGCGGCGCCGGAATGGCCGCGCTGCCCGGCAGCGACATGCCGAGCGCTTCCGCCATCGAATTCATCGTGGTCGCCGTGCCCATGGTGTTGCAATGGCCCGCCGACGGCGCGGAGGAGGCGATCAGCTCGATGAACTGCTCGTAATTGATCTCGCCCGCAGCGAGCATCTGCCGCGCCTTCCACACGATGGTGCCGGAGCCGGTGCGCTCGCCGCGGAACCAGCCGTTGAGCATCGGCCCGCCCGAGAGCACGATGGCCGGAATATCCACCGTCGCGGCCGCCATGATTTCCGCGGGCGTGGTCTTGTCGCAGCCGGTGGTCAACACTACGCCGTCCATGAAGTAGCCGTAGAGCAGCTCGACCAGCCCGAGGTAGGAGAGGTTGCGGTCCAGCGTCGCGGTCGGGCGCCTGCCGGTTTCCTGGATCGGGTGCACCGGGAATTCGAAGGCGATGCCGCCCGCCTCGCGGATGCCTTCGCGCACCCGCTCTGCAAGCTGGAGATGATGGCGGTTGCACGGCGACAGGTCGGAGCCCGACTGCGCGATGCCGATGATCGGCTTGCCGGCCTGCAGTTCCTTGCGCTCCAGGCCCCAGTTCATGTAGCGCTCGAGGTAGAGCGCGGTCATGCCGGGGTTGTCGGGATTGTCGAACCACTTGCGGGAACGAAGCCTGGACGGGTCTTTCTTGATGCGCTTGGCTGCCATGATCTCGATTCTCCTCGGGACGCCGGGTTCTGTCGGCCCCGGCCTGTGGAATTATGGGAAACGCGGGGTCGATTTTACCCGCCTCGGAAGGCAAATTCGAAGACGCGAACCACCAAGCGCACCAAGGACACCAAAAAAAGTGCCGACGGATCAGGATTTGCTGCCGGTTACCCGTCGCATCGCCGGGAGGAGGCGTGCGATAGAGTTCCGTTGTTTCGGCGTCCGGGCGTTCCAGACTTGCTAGTCGTCTTCCTCGCCCTCGAGGAAAGTGGCGGCGATGGTGCGCCACTCCTCGTCGACGTCGCCGGAGGGCATCGGCCGCTTCGCCCGCCGGTACCAGTAGCCGGCGTTCGACAGGTCGCCTTCCTTGCGATGCAGGTAGGCGTGCACCCACGCGGCTTCCGCGTCGCCTTCGTCCTGCACGATTTCGTGGGCTCGGTCCCACTTGCCGCGCGCGTCGTACCAGAGCGCGGTCAAGGCGGGCGGCAGATCCCCGGGCGGCTGCCGGCGGGAGATCGAGGCTTCGAATTCTTCGAGTGTCATCGTCATGCGAGCCGTCCCGTCAGGTCGGCAGCGCGGCGTCCTCGGACGCGCCGAGGGTGAGCGCCGTCCAGTCCGCTTCCGCGCGTCCCTTGGCGATCGCCGAGATCAGGCGATCGTGCACGATATTGGCGAACGGCATCGGCACGCGGCTCGCCTCGGCGCTGTCGAGCACCAGGTTCATGTCCTTGAGCGCCAGCCGTAGCAGGAATCCCACCCAGTCCGCCTGTTTCCTGGCGACGATGCCGCCGTAGTTCACGTACACCGGCGCGGAAAACAGCGTCTGCGTGAAGAAGTCGGACAACGCCTGGCGATTCAGGCCGTTCTTCTCCGCCAGCGCATAGGCCTCCGCCATCGCCTCCAGCGCGCAACCGATCATGAAGTTGCCGGCGAGCTTGGCGATGTTCGCGGCCCCTTCGTCCTCGCCGAAGTCGTAGATGCCCTGTCCCATCGCGTCGAGCAGCGGCTTCACCCGCGCTTTCGCAGACGCGGGGCCCGACGTGCAGATCCACAGCTTGGCTGCGGCGGCCGCGTTGGGCCGGCCGAATACCGGCGCGGCGACGTACTGGCTGCCGAGGCTGCGGTGCTGCTGCGCAAGCCGGCGCGCGGTCGCGGCGCCGATGGTGGACATCGACAGATGCACGCCGCCCGTGCCCAGCGCCTGCGCGAAGCCTTCCTTGCCGAAGGCGATCTGCTCCAGCGCCTGGTCGTCCGCCACCATGGTGACGACCATGCCGCCCGGCTGCGCCGCTTCGGCCGCGGAGCGGCACAGCTGCGCGCCCTGCCCCACGAGCTTCGCCGCCTTGTCCGGAGTGCGATTGAACACTCTCAGCTCGAAGCCCGCCTTGAGCAGGTTCGCCGCCATCGGCTCGCCCATCAGTCCGAGGCCGATGAATCCCACGTTCTTGTTCATTGCCGTCCCTGCATCTCGATCGTTCGCGACACTATATAACGAGGAAGGCCGATAAAAGAAAAAGGGCCCGGCGAACGGGCCCCGAGATCGAAGAGGAGGAGAACTTACGCTGCAACGGACGCTGCGCCGCCAGTATAGGCCCGGCGTCGCGCGACCTGCGTAGGGCATCCGCCCGCGATGGGCGGGAATTTTTCCCGACCTTCACCCGCCTTACTCGGCGGAGCGCGCTTCCTCGCCCTCCGGGGCGCTTGCGATCAGCCCGTGATGCAGCGCCACCCGGACCACCTGCGCGGTATTGCTCACGTCGAGCTTCTGCTTGATGTTGGACTGATAGTTGGCGACCGTCTTGTACGACAGGCACAGGATGCGCGAAATCTCCTGCAGCGAATGCCCCGCGACCAGCAGGCGGAACACCTCGAACTCGCGCGCCGACAGCGCATCGATCGGCTTCTCGCGGCCGGGCAGCATCTGCAGCGCCAGTTCCTGCGCCATCTCGTTGCTGATGTAGAGCTTGCCCGCCGCCACCAGGCGCACCGCCTCGACCAGGACTTCCGGCGCGGCGGACTTGGTCACGTAGCCGCGCGCGCCCGCTTGCAGCGCGCGCGAGGAGAACACGGTGTCCTCGTGCATGCTGAACATGAGGATCTTCTGCTCCGGCAGCCGTGCCGTCACGCGCCGCACCACCTCGATGCCGCCGATGCCGGGCAGGCTGATGTCCAGCACGGCGACGTCGGGCCGCAGCTCGCAGATCACGCGGTAGGCCTCCTCGCCGCTCGCCGCCTCGGCGACCACCACGATGTCCTCGGTGCGCTCAAGCAGCCGGCGGTAGCCCTCGCGCACCACGGCGTGATCGTCGGCGAGCACCACCCGCAGAGGCTGGACCGGAGCGGCGTTCACGCCGCGCCTCCGCAGGGAATTTCCGCACGCACCCGCACGCCGATTCCCTGACCGGTCTCGATCTCGAAGTGTCCGCCGAGCGCCTCGACGCGCTCGCGCAACCCGATCAATCCCAGCCCGTGCCGCGGGGAGCCGATCTCGAACCCCTGTCCGTCGTCCTCGAAGCGCACCGCCACTACGTCTCCCGCCGGCGCCGCCTGCCGGCTCACTTCAATTCCGACGCGGGCGGCCGAGGAATGCTTGGCGACGTTGGTCAGGCACTCCTGCACCATGCGGTAGACGGTGATGTTGACGTCTTCGCGCATGCCTTCGAGGTCGCCGCGGGCGGAGAAGCTGCAGCGCA
This sequence comes from Burkholderiales bacterium, assembly GCA_035651315.1. Taxonomy (GTDB): domain Bacteria; phylum Pseudomonadota; class Gammaproteobacteria; order Burkholderiales; family Eutrophovitaceae; genus DASRFY01. The sequence continues at coordinate 714 of DASRFY010000109.1, read as the reverse complement.
CGTCCGGATGCCGCCGCTGCCACTGGTCGACACAGTACTGCACGGCGGAGGACAGACCCAGCTCGTCCAGCGCCACCGGGCGGAGCTGGCGCATCAGGCTGCGCACGACTTCATAGACCTGGCTCGACACCTCGACGATCGCCTGTGCGCTGCGGTGGATTTCCGGAAGGTCGCGGCTGTTGTCGCGGATCGCCACGGCGTCGACCTTGATGGCGTTCAGGCTCTGACCCAGCTCGTCGTGCAGCTCGCGCGCGATCTGGCGCCGCTCCTCCTCCTGCGCCTGAAGGTAGCGCTGCGAGAGCATGCGGTTCTCGCGCAGCGCCTCGGCGAGTTCGCGCTGCGCGGCGAGCCGCAGGTCGAGCTGTTCGAGCGCCTGCCGCGAGCGGCGCCAGGAGAACCAGGCGAGCGCCAGGATCATCACCGCGAGCGTGACCGGCAATTCGTCGAGCTGGTACGCCTCGAAAGGCCGGGTGATCGCAATCAGCCTTTCGCTGAGTTCCAGCATGCTGGAGATCGCGTACGCGGCGAAGGTGACCAGGACGACGATCAGAAGGTCGCGCTGCGCCGAGGGTTTGATCATGTCGATCTCGGGCGCGTCGACGGGCGAGGCTAGCGTAGTCATGGCGAGGTGTCCTGAAACCAGATCGAGAGCAACCGCAGGGGAAAACTTATAGCGCAGAGCGCAGGGGGGAACAAGGGAAGATTTCCCGGCCT
>DASRFY010000108.1:0-10424 GCA_035651315.1 Burkholderiales bacterium | reverse complement strand
GAGATCCGGCCGCGCTTCGGGGTCATGCGGGCGCGGGAATTCATCATGAAGGACGGCTATTCGTTCCATGCGAGCTTCGAGGACCTCGAACGCGAGTACCGCAACATGCGCGACACCTATTCGCGCATCTTCTCCCGGCTGGGTCTGAAATACCGCGCGGTAGCCGCCGACACCGGCGCCATCGGCGGCACCGGCTCGCACGAGTTCCACGTGCTGGCCGACTCCGGCGAAGACGCCATTGCATACTGCGCGACCTCGGACTACGCCGCCAACGTGGAGCTTGCCGAGGCACTGCCGCCGAACGCACCGCGTCCGGCGCCGGCGCGGCAGATGCGGAAGATCGCGACCCTGGGGGCGCACACCATCGAGGAGGTAAGCGCGTTGCTGAAGGTCGCCCCGCAGCGCATCGTCAAGACGCTGATGGTGGTGACCGGCGACCAGCAGGAGTACCTGCTGCTGCTGCGCGGCGACCACATGCTGAACGAAGTCAAAGCGAGCAAGAAGTTCGCGCTCAACGACGGCTTCCGTTTCGCTTCCGAAGCCGAAATCCGCAACCGGTTGCGCGCGGGCGCAGGCTCGATCGGACCGGTCGGCGCCACCCTGCCGATGATCGCCGACCGCGCACTGCTCGAAATGAGCGATTTCGTCTGCGGCGCCAACGAAGACGGTTTTCACCTCACCGGCGTGAACTTCGGCCGCGACCTGCCGGAGCCCGAAGCCTACGTCGACATCCGCAACGTCGTCGCCGGCGACCCGAGCCCGGACGGAAAGGGCGTGCTCGAGATCTGCCGCGGCATCGAGGTCGGCCACATCTTCCAGCTGCGCACCAAGTACTCCGAGGCGATGCAGGCGAACTTCCTCGACGAGACGGGTCAGGCCCGGCCGATGGAAATGGGTTGCTACGGCATCGGCGTGTCTCGAATCGTCGCCGCCGCGATCGAACAGGGCAACGATTCGCGGGGCATCGTCTGGCCGCTGCCGATGGCGCCCTTCCAGGTCGCGATCGCGCCGATCAGCTATGAGCGCAACGAAGCGGTGCGCGAAGCCGCCGATCAGCTGCACGACGAGCTGGACGCCGCTGGCATCGAGGTCGTGATCGACGATCGCGGCGAGCGGCCGGGCGTGATGTTCGCGGACCTGGAGCTGATCGGCGTGCCATTGCGCATCAACATCGGCGAGCGCGGCTTGAAGGAAGGCAAAGTCGAGCTGCAGGCGCGCACCGCGGACCGGGCGCAGCCGGTGGAGTTGCAGCGCGCCGCCGCGCACGTACAATCGCTCCTATGTCAGCACGCCCAGCCCGCCTGATTCTGGCTCCGCTGCTGCTCGCGGCGGCGAGCGCGTTCGGTGGCGCCCAGAAGTACGAGCCGTTGTCGGCGGCCGTGCGCGCACAGCTTCACGAATCGGTTGCCGATACCGCGAGCCCGCGCCTTGCGGCCGTTTCGGAGCAGGAAGGGGCAGCCTGGCTCGCGGAGATGTCGAAGCGGCTGCAGAGGTACGTTCAAGATCCGCGTTCGCGCGAGGATCTGCTCGTCACGGTCCAATACGAGGCGACGCGCGCGGGTCTCGACCCGCAGCTCGTGCTAGGGCTGATCGAGATCGAGAGCAAGTTCCGGAAATACGCCGTCTCGGCCGCGGGCGCGCGCGGCTACATGCAGGTGATGCCTTTCTGGGTCAGGCAGATCGGCGAACCGGGGCAGAACCTGTTCAATCTTCGCACCAATCTGCGCTACGGCTGCGTGGTCCTGCGACATTATCTGGACGTGGAGCGCGGCGACCTGTTCCGCGCTCTCGGCCGCTACAACGGCACGCTCGGCAACGCCACCTACCCCAACCGCGTCCTGCGCGCCTGGGCGCGCAACTGGGGTTACGGCGACAGCCGGCCGGCGGTCACTCGCGCCGCGCTGGAGACTGCGCCCGTCAAGAACAAGGCGCCCCGCGTTTACTGGGACAACTAGGGAAGCCCTGCCTATCCCCGGGGATGCCTTGGTCTCAAATCCGGACCGCGTCCGGGATATCCACCACTGCGGGAATGCGGCGACGTGCGCCCGAGTGCGATTGACCGCAACTTCGGCGAGGGAGGCGTTACCGGTGTTGCTGTCCCTGTCGGTGACTCGCGGGTCGAATTCCGCTGCGTCGGACCTGCCAAACGTCAGGCCGCGCGCGTGGCGGCGCTCTTCGCTTCCCGCGCTGGGATTAGGTCGCCGAGCCTGACGTCGACCGCGTCGGTGCCGGCGGAAAGTGCCTTGCCCACCAGCGTACGGATGGCGTGCTCCTCGGTCGTCTGCGCCGCGCTGTCGTCGAGCACGAAACGCCGGTAAATGTCGGTGATGCGCACGCGATCGGCGTCGCGCGCCAGCACCCAGCCGTTGCCTTGCAGCTTGGCCACCCAGCCGCCCGCAACCAGCCGATCGAGGATCGCTTCCATTTCCTCCCAGGAGAGCTTCACCACGGCGCGCAGTTGCTGAAGATTGAGGACATAGCCGTCGCGATGGGCACGCGCCAGCATCATCAGGATCTCCATCGATTCGACGAACTGGCTGCCCGGCCCCCCTTGTCTCTTGACCCCTCCGGTGCGGTAGTAGGGAAGGACCGCGGTGATCACTGCCGCGAAAACGACGACCACCCAGGACAGGTAGACCCAGATCAGGAAAATCGGAAGGCTCGCGAACGCGCCGTAGACCAGCTTGTAGTTGTCGAAGTGGATGACGAACTGCCCGAAGCCCACTTTCATCGCCTCGAAAGCCAGGGCGGCGATGACCCCGCCCACGATGGCGTCAAGCGCCACGACTTGCCGGTTCGGCACCAGTCGATACAGAAGCGCGAAGGCGATGGAGGTCAACAAGATCGGCACCAGCTTGAGCAACGCGATGTTGATCTCCGGCATCTGCTGCGTGGTGTCCATCGAGTAACGGAGCAGCCAGGACCACGACGTCAGGCTCGCACCGATGAGTAGCGGCCCGACGGTGAGCAGCGACCAGTAGATGAGCACCCGCTGGATCAGCGACCGTGGCCGCTTCACCCGCCAGATCTGGTTGAAGGCGCGGTCAATGGTGAGCATGAGCATGATCGCCGCGACGCCGAGCAGCGTGATGCCTGCGGCGGTGAGCCTGGCGGCGTTCTCCGCGAACTGCTGAATGTAGAGGGAAAGGGTGCCGCTCGCGGTCTGCGGCACGAAGTTGCCGAGCACGAACTCGCGCAGCTCGGCGGCGAAGTCCGCGAAGACCGGAAACGCCGTCATCACCGTAAGCGCAATGGTCACCAGCGGCACCAGCGCGAGCAGGGTGGTGAAGGTGAGGCTGCCGCAGAGCTGGAAGCAGCGCTCGTCGCGAAAGCGGCCGTACACCAGCGAGATGAAATGACCGAGCAGCCGGAACTGCTGGATCACGTCGCGCGGGGACCAGAGCCTGAGCTTCATGGTTTGCATCGGAGTGCGCCCTATAATACCCGCACCTTGCGCCCCGGCGCTCGCCGATCCTTTCCAGATGCAGGAAATCCTCGTTCTGTACTATTCCCACACCGGCGCGGTGCGGCACATGGCGCAGCTCGTCGCCCGCGGCATTGACCAGGTGTCGGGCGCCGCCGCGCGGCTGCGCACGGTGCCGAGGGTTTCCGCGGTATGCGAGGCAACGCAGCCGGCCATACCGGAATCCGGCGCCCCCTATGCGCAACCGAAGGACCTCGAGGAGTGTATCGGCCTCGCGCTCGGCAGCCCGACGCGTTTTGGCAACATGGCGGCGCCGCTGAAGTATTTCATCGACGGTCTCGGCGGGCTGTGGCTGAAGGGCGCGCTCGCAGGCAAAGCCGCGGCGACGTTCACCTCGACCGCGTCTTTGCACGGCGGACAGGAAAGTACCCTCATCTCGATGATGCTGCCGCTCATGCATCACGGCATGATCATGGTCGGCCTGCCCTATACCGAGGGCGATCTGGTCTCGACGCGCTCCGGCGGTACACCATACGGCGCGAGCCATCTGGCTGGCCCCAACGCCGACCTGCCGCTCACGGAAGAGGAGCGCCGGCTGTGCTTCGCACTGGGCCGCCGGCTCGCCGAAGTTGCGCTCAAGCTCTCGCGATAGAGACGTTTTCGACCAGGCGATGACACGAGGCGAGGAGGCGAGACGGCTGTTGCGGCGCTACCGCGCCGGCGTGCTTGCCACCCATTCCGCCAAGCATCTGGGCTATCCCTATGCTTCCGCCCTGCCTTTTTGCACCGACCAGCGGGGGCGGGTCGTCGTGCTGATCAGCCATCTCGCCGAGCACACCCACAACGTCGAGCGCGATTCCCGCGTCGCGTTCGCGGTCTCGCCGATGGACGCCGACCTGCAGACGCAGGCGCGTGCCACCGTGATCGGCGACATCGCGCCCGCCGGGGACGAGACGCTTGCCGCGCGCTATCTGCGCATGTTTCCCGGCGCGCGCGAGCATCTCGCCATCGGCGGCTTCCGGTTCTGGGCCATCGAGCCGAAGCAGGCGCGCCTGATCGCCGGTTTTGGCAGCCTGCATTGGATCCACGGCGAGAGCCTGCTTGCACCGGAGCTGCCGGTCGCGGAAAGCGAAACCGACATCGTCGAACACATGAACACCGATCATGCACGCACTCTGCTCGACTACTGCCGGTACGTGCACGGATCGCAGCCCGCACGTGCTGAGATGGTCGGGATCGACTGCGACGGCTTCGACGTGCGCGCGGACGGCACGAATCTGCGCTTCGAGTTCGATCTTCGCGCGGACGATGCGCAGCAGGCGCGCGCCCGGCTCGTCGCGCTGGCAAAGGCGGCGCGGGCGTGAGGCGCGGCCTGCATGCCGGCGCGGTGGCCAGCCTGCTGCTGCTCATCGTCCTCGGCCTTGCCTGGGAGCTGTGGCTTGCGCCGCTGCGACCGGGAGGGTCGTGGCTCGCGCTGAAGGCGCTGCCGCTGCTCCTGCCGCTGGGTGGCGTACTGGCAGGCAGCCGCTACACGGTCCAGTGGTCGTCGATGCTGATACTGGCCTACTTTGCCGAGGGCCTAGTACGCGCGGCGAGCGACCCCGGCCCGAGCCGTCATTTTGCCGCGGTCGAAATCGTGCTCAGCGCTGCGTTTTTTCTTTGCGCGATTTTTTACGTCCGCTTGGCTGCCCGAGCAAAATCTTGAAGCACGGGGCCACAGAGAAACCGAAAGCCAAGTCAAGCGCCAAGGACACCGGGCTCTCCGAGAGAAGCTTCGGCAGAACACGTTCGAAATTTCCTGGTGCGCCTGGCGCTTCGTCTGCGGCTTGCCTGTTCTTTCCATGACAGTGATCGATGCCGGAGCGAGTAGATGAGCCGGTACCGGGGACGATTCGCACCCACGCCTTCCGGGCCGCTGCACTTCGGTTCGATGGTGGCCGCGGTGGGCAGTTTCTGCGACGCCCGCGCGCAGCACGGCGTATGGCAGTTGCGCATCGACGACCTTGACCCGCCGCGGGTGGCGAAAGGTGCGATCGAATTCATTCTTCGCACGCTGGAAGCATTCGCGCTGGAGTGGGACGGACACGTCGTCTACCAGGGCGAGCGCGCGGCGGCCTATCACGCCGCCCTGCACAAGTTGAGGCAGACCGGCCGCGTGTTCCCCTGCGCCTGCAGTCGGAAGGAAGTAAGCGATCCCGGCGTTGCCGGCCTCGAAGGTCCGATATATCCGGGCACTTGCCGTGGCGGGCTTCCCGCCGGGCGTCCGGCGAGAGCATCGCGGCTGCAGGTCGACGAAGAATCTATCGGGTTCGATGACGCGCTGCAGGGGCGCGTCTCGCAGCGGCTGTCGAGGGACGCGGGCGACTTCGTTCTGTACCGCGCCGACCGGGTGTTTTCGTACCACCTCGCCTGCGTCGTCGACGACGCGGAACAAGGTGTGACACATGTGGTGCGCGGCGCCGATCTGATCGACTCGACGCCGCGCCAGATTCTCATCCAGCGCCTGCTGCGTCTGCCCACGCCGCAGTATCTGCACCTGCCAGTCGCGGTCGACGCTTACGGCGAGAAGCTGTCCAAGCAGACCCTCGCGCAACCGGTCGACACGCAGGCGCCGGCGGCAACCATTTGCGCGGCGCTGCGTTTCCTCGGCCAGGCACCGCCGAAGGAGCTTGCATGCGCGCCGCCACGGGAGACGCTCGCCTGGGCCGTTGCGAACTGGCGACGCCAGCGGCTGCCGCGGACGCGCGCAGCGCCGGTGACGGAAGGTTGACCAGATAAATTATTAGATAGGCACCGGCACGCCGTGGCGAAAGACCAGCAGCTCGCCCGGTGACATCGCGGTCCAGACCTCGTTGTCGGTAAGCGGATCGGTGGCGATCAGCGCAACCCTGTCATCCGGTGTGGTCACCTCGCTGAAATCGACAGTGATGTCCTGGTCCTTAAGGTGGGCCACGGCGAAAGGCGCCTGACGTAACACGTAGGCGAGCGAAGTCGAACAGTGTGCGAACAGGAGATCGCCGTTGCAGAGCATGTAATTGAAGGTACCGTGGGAAGCGAGTTCGCGCGTGATTTCCGCCACCGCCTCATGCAGCCTTCCGAGCGGCGGCTCTCCCTGCGGGAAGCGTGCCCTGAGCTCCTGCAGCATCTGGCAGAATGCGGCCTCGCTGTCGGTGGTGCCGACCGGGCGGTAGTAGGCGGTGCAGAGCTCGGCTTTGAAATCCTCGAGCGTGCCGTTGTGGGCGAAGATCCAATAGCGCCCCCACAGTTCGCGCATGAACGGATGGGTGTTGACGAGCGCCACCTCGCCCCGCGTCGCCTTGCGGATGTGTGCCACGACATTCATGCTTCGGATCGGGTACCCGGATACCAGCGCGGCGATCGCCGACTCCACCGCCGGCCGGACATCGATGAACAGACGGCAGCCCGCACCCTCGAAGAAGCCGATGCCGAAGCCGTCGGCATGGTCCGCGGTACGTCCGCCGCGCTGATGGAAGCCGGAAAAGGAAAAACAGATGTCGGTGGGCACGTTGCAATTCATTCCCAAGAGTTGGCACACGGTCTGACCTCGTCGGATCCGTCGGGCGCGGGCAGCACCCGGGAATACAGCTTATGCACAGGCAAAGCCATGTCAAACAAGACCTTCACGCTTTCCGACTCGCTGTACGGGTATCTTCTCGACAACTCGCTGCGCGAGCCTGAAGTATTGCGCAGGCTGCGCGAGGAAACGGCACGGCACCCCCAATCGTTCATGCAGGACGTAAGCGAGGAATTCACTGCTGCGGCACGTGGCAATTCGGGACTTCAACCGCCAGTTGCATGCCGACCAGCGAATCTTTCTCTCATTGGTACGATCGGCGACGGCCTGACGCTTGCCGTGAAAATGTCCTGAACCCAACCGCACGGCCCCGACCGATTTGAAGCCCTCTCTTTGACGCAACGCAAAAAAATCGCTTGACTTCTACTGCTACAGCTCGAACAATTGGTATTGTGCAGTGCAGTAAAAACTACAGCAACTGCCCTGTCCACGAGCTACCCCGACTTTTTTAAAGGAGTTTCAAGATGATGGCCATATCCGAGCAGGTAACAGCCATCGGCAAGGCGCAAGTGGAAGCGGCATTGCGTTTCGCCGAGATCGCCGCGCAGGGCGCGGAAAAGATTACTGAAATCAATATCAAAACCGCCAAGGCGGCCTTTGCCGACGGTGTCAAAAACCTCAAGGCGCTGTCCGAAATCAGGGACGTTACCGAATTGCCAGGTTGGGCAGCTCTCGTCGCCCAACCCAATCTCGACAAGGCAACCGCCTACGGAAAAGCGATTTATGAAGCGGCGGCCGCCACCGGTTCCGAAATCGGTACCACGCTGGATCAGCAGATCGGCGAATTCACCAAGCAGGTCAACATCGCGCTCGAAGTAGCGCTGAAATCTGCCCCTGCCGGCTCCGAATCGGCCGTGGCTGCCGTAAAGTCGGTGATCGCTGTGGCAAACGACGTTTACGACAACATCGTCAAGGCAACCAAGCAGCTCGCCTCGATGACGGAAGCGAACGTCGCGGCCGCCGCGCAGACCGGCGTCGCCAGGAAAAAGGCCGCCTAACCCCTCTCCTGCCGCAGCATTCGGGCCCCCGGCATTATCCGGGGGTTACCCCTTTTGCCTATCCGCTAGCGCGGGGGAATTCGCGATTCCAGAGGCTTGAGCCGCTCCGGCAACTCGATGTCCGGATAGGCCTTGCGGAATTCAGCAAGCACAGACTTCGCCTCCTGAACGCGTCCTGCCGCGACCAGCGCATGGATCTCTGCCAGCCATTGCCGGGGATCGGGTACCGGAGCGGAACCCGGTACAGGCGGTCTGCGTGCCGCGGTTCCTGCCCCTGCAGCCTGATCCATAGACCGCTCAGCCGCCGCTCCCGCAGTCGGCGGCTCGAGCGGTGAAGATGCGGCAGAGGATGGTACCCTTCGACGCAGCCCGGGGGGCGCTCCTGGCGCTCTACTGGTGGGAGCGGCCTCCACCTTCTCCGGCGCGGTGCGCGGGGGAGCTTCGATCGATCCGCCCTCCCGCGGGATACGTTCGCCCGATGGTGCAGCAGGTCTTGCCTTCGCCGCTGCCGACACGCGGGGAGGCTGCAGGGCAGGGCCCTGCGTCAGGCTCACTTCCGCCTGGTCCTGAAGTACGAGCGCAAGCGCCGCTGCCAGCGTCAGCACCGCGGCCGCTGCGAGCGGCATTCGCCAGCGTCTATGCGAGCAGCCGAGTTGCCTTGGTCCGGATGCCGCAGCGAGCCGAGACGCCGCGAGAATCGCCTCGTCGACCGCAGTCGGCGGCTCTTCTACCGACGCCGCGCGATACGCACCGGAAAACGGCAAGCGGCGCTGGAAGAGCGCTTCGAGCATCTCGTCGCCCCGGCGGTCCTTGCTCACAGCCATTCCTCCATGCCCTCGCGCAGTCGGGACAGCGCGTAGCGCAGACGACTCTTTACCGTCTCACGGCCCACGCCGGTGACCCGTGCGATTTGCTCCAGAGTCAGCCCACCGTCTTCGTGCAGCAGGAAGGCTTCGCGCTGCGCGAACGGCAGGGCCTCGATCAAGGCAATCAGCCGCACCGCACGCCGATGGGCCTCGACCTGACGCTCCGGCTGGTTCGCCGGCGGCGCAGGCGGATCGACCGGCTCCTGCTCGTCTTCCGCCATTTGCGGATAGCGGCTACGCGCCCGGAAATAGTCGACGATTCGATTGCGCGCTACCTGATAGAGATAGGTCGAGAATTTCGCGGTCGGCAAGTAGCGATCGCGCGCTGCAATCAAGTTCATCCACACGTCCTGGAACAGCTCGTCGGCGGTCGCACGGTTTCCGCATTGGCGCAGCACGAAACGATACAGCCCGCCGCGATGGCGCGCGTAGAGCACTCCGAATGCGCCTGCGTCGCCGTCGCGGTAGGCCGACATCAACGCCTCGTCGGAATCCGCAGCCACCATCGAAGGCAGTGTAGCGGACCATGCCCGTCGCATCGACGCCGCAGGTGTCGTATCCACTGCGCGATGGATGCCGTCAGCCGCGCGGCGGGTCGGGAACAAAGCCTGCGGGGAACGGCTGCGGGCCATGCCACCGCGCCGGAATCACGCCGCGCGCGACCAGGTTATCGTAGCTGTCGTAGTAGATCGCTACCACCTCCTCCGGCTGCTCGGTTGCGCGCTCGAACTGCGCGTAGCGCACCACCGAAGTCTCACTGCGGCCATGCCCGGTGCCGAGCGGTGCGTCCGCGGTTGCGCCGGCAGCCGAGGACGGCCCGGTAGCGCGCTTGGCCTCGGCGGCGCCATGCCCGGCCGCCTCGGGCACGCTCTTCGACAGCAGGTCTAAATCGACCGGCGGCGACGCGACCCTGCGGCGAAACACTGCCACGCCGATCACCCCGACGTTCTCGGGCCTGCCGGTGCGCGCGGCGTAGGAATCCTCTATTCGGGAAAAGTAGAACGCCGCCACGTGCTCAAGGCTCTTGCGCCAGCCCTTCACTTCGAAGCTCGCATAGGCCCCGAGAATGTATCCGCCCTGCTCGACGGAGGCGGTTTCGCCGGTGACGACGTTTACGCCGTCCACCGAAACCACGGCGAGCAGATCCCCGCCGCTTCGGTTGCGAAGGCGAATCGAATATTCCGCGCCGGGCCTGCCCGCCACGTAACAGCGCCCGTCCGCCATGTATACCGGCAGCACGCGGCCGCCCGCCTGGTCGACGATCTCCACCTGGGCCAGTTGGCCCGCAGCGAGTGCTTCCAGCGGCGCCAGGAAAAGCGCCGGTATCAGCAGCCACGGCTTCATTGGAACCTCCTCGGCTGGAATGGTGCCGATATAAACGTCAGCGGGAGGGCAATGGGGTCAAGGAATCAGGCGCCGGATCCGACACGCAAGGCGTAAGGCGGGGCAAAAGCCGGAAATTTCGACCCGGCGGCGCAGGGTGCGGAAACGCAAAAACTCTCCGATCCGAAAACTTTCCGGTTTTCCGTTCTGCCGCTGGT
>DASRFY010000107.1:0-8005 GCA_035651315.1 Burkholderiales bacterium | reverse complement strand
TGTTCCTGATGGGCGTGGGACCGCTCGCCAAGTGGAAGCAGGCCGAAATTCCCGAGCTCGCCAGCCGGCTCACGTGGGCATTCGGCGTCGCGCTGGTCACCGCCCTGCTGTTGCCGTTCACGCTCGGCAGATGGACGCCGCTCGTTTTCTTCGGCCTGCTCATGGCGCTGTGGATCGCGGCTGCTGGTGCGGTGAACCTGCGCGAAAGGCTGACCCAGCTCGCGCGAACCGGCGGCGGCAGCCCGATGAAATACCTGAAGACCTTGCCCCGCGGCTATTACGGCATGCTCGCCGCGCACTTCGGCGTGGCGGTATTCATCGTCGGCGTGACGCTGGTCAAGGGATTCGAAACCGAAAAGGATGTGCGCATGGCGAGCGGGGACGTGACCGAAGTCGGCGGCTACACCTTCCGGCTCGACGGTCTGGCCGACGTCGACGGCCCGAACTACCGGGCCACGCGCGGGACGATCACCGTGCTCGAGGGCAACCGGCGCGTCGCCGTGCTCTATCCGGAAAAGCGGCTCTATACCGTGCAGCAGATGCCGATGACGGAAGCCGCCATCGACACCGGCTTTGCGCGCGACCTCTACGTATCGCTGGGTGAGCCGGTCGGCGACGGGGCCTGGGTGGTGCGGGTGTATCACAAGCCCTTCGTCGACTGGATCTGGGGCGGCGCGTTCATCATGGCGCTCGGCGGCATCCTCGCGGTCACCGATCGCCGCTATCGGCTCGCGCGGCGCGCGGAGCGAAGCCTACCCGCGGCGGTTGGGGTTGCCGCGTCATAGATGCCGCACCGGCCGGTCACCAACCACTAGTCACCAGCCACCATTTTTTCGATGGCCCGCTTCCTGATCCCGCTCGCCGTCTTTCTCGTGCTGGTCGCATTTCTTGCGATCGGCCTGTCGCGCGACCCGCACGAAGTGCCTTCGCCGCTGATCGACAAGCCCGCTCCCGCCTTCCGCTTGCCGGCGCTGCGCGAGCCGCAGAAGACGGTTTCCAGGGACGATCTGCGCGGACAGGTCTGGCTGCTCAACGTGTGGGCATCGTGGTGCGTGTCCTGTCGCGAAGAGCATCCCGTGCTCGTCGAGCTGGCGAAATCCGGGGTGGTTCCGATCTACGGCCTGGATTACAAGGACACGCGCGAGGCGGCGCTGAAATGGCTGGCGGAGCGCGGCGATCCGTATACGCTCTCCATCGTCGACGCCGACGGAAAGGTGGGCATCGATTACGGCGTGTACGGCGTGCCCGAGACCTATGTGATCGACAAGCAGGGCGTGATCCGCTACAAACACATCGGGCCGCTGACGGCGCAGGTGCTGCAGGACAAGATCCTGCCGCTGGTGCGGAAGCTGCAGGCATGATCCGGCTCGCCGGCTTGCTGATGGCGGCGGTTTTCGCCGGCGCCGCGATCGCCGCGGAGGCGCCGCCGGCGGCCGACGATCCGGCGCTGGAAAAGCGGGTCGTGCAGCTCACCTCGGAGCTGCGCTGTCTGGTGTGCCAGAACCAGTCTCTGGCCGATTCGCACGCCGATCTGGCGATCGACCTCAGGAATCAGATTCGCGAAATGATGCGCGCGGGCAAGAGCGACGCCGAGATCCGCGATTACATGGTGCAGCGCTACGGCGATTTCGTGCTGTACCGGCCGCCGCTCAAGGCGACTACCGTACTGCTCTGGGCCGGGCCGTTCGCGTTGTTGCTCGCCGGCTTCGTCGGCCTCGTCGCCTACCTGCGGCGCAGGCGGGCGCGCGCGGAGGGGCCCGAGCTGTCCGCGGAGGAGCGCGCCCGGGCGCAGGCGCTGCTCGGCGGCAACGGGGGGCACGGTTCCTGATGCTCGGTTTCATCGCCGCTGCCGCGGTCCTGCTGCTGCTCACTTTCGTTCTGCTGCTGCGGCCGCTGCTGAAGTCCGGGCCGGCGGCGGGGGCGCCGGACCGCCGCGGCGTCAATCTCGACATCCTGCGCGACCAGTTCGCCGAGCTCGAAACCGACCTGAAGAGCGGTGCCGTGTCGCCCGAGCAGTACGAGCGCTCGAAGGCGGAGCTCGAACGCCGTGCGCTGGAAGAAGCGGAAGCCGACGCCGGGCCCGCTGCGCCGCCGGTGCGATCGGGCCGGGCGGCCGCGGTGGCGCTGGCGCTGGGAATTCCTGCGGCGGCGATCGCTCTGTATCTGCATCTCGGCGCGCCCTCCGGGCTGCAGGCCACACCGCGCGCCGGGACGGATCCCGCGTCGGTCTCGCCGCAGCAGTTCGAGCAGATGACCGACAAGCTCGCGCGGCGGCTCAAGGACCACCCGGACGACTTCGAAGGCTGGGTCATGCTCGGACGGGCATACAAGGTCCTGCAACACTTCGCCGAGTCGGCGCAGGCGTTTGCGCACGCGGTTCAGATCAAGCCGGAAGATCCCGCGGTGCTGGCGGAATACGCCGAGGCGCTCGCGCTGCGCGCCGGCGGTTCCTTCCAGGGCGAACCCACCACGCTGCTCGCCAAGGCGCTGAAGATCGATCCGAACAATCAGAAGGCGCTGGCGCTGGCGGGCGGCGCGGCCTTCGAGCGCGCCGACTACAAGGAAGCGGTGCGGGTCTGGGGAAACCTGTTGCGGCAGACGCAGGGCGATCCCCGGATGAAGGCGGCGCTCGAAGCCGGGATCGCGCAGGCGCGGGCGAAGATGGGCGAAGCCGGCCTCGCTGCGGCGACGCGCAGCGCTGCCGTCACGGGCACCGTGTCGCTCGCGTTTTCGCTCGCGGCGCACGCGGCGCCGGAAGATGTCGTGTTCGTCTTCGCACGCGCGGCGCAAGGGCCGCGGATGCCGCTCGCGGTCAAGCGCTTGCGCGTGCGCGACCTGCCCTACGAATTCCGTCTCGACGACGCGGACGCGATGAACCCGAACCTCAAGCTGTCCGACTTCAAGGACGTCGTCATCGTGGCTCGGGTGTCGAAGAGCGGCTCCGCGCAGGCGGCGAGCGGCGATCTCGAAGGCACGAGCGCGACCGTCAAACCGGGCGCGCGGGGCGTGCGCGTCGTCATCGATCGCCTGCTGCCATGATCGGACGGCGAATCGCGAAGCTATCGGCCGCAGTCGGTCTCGTCCTCGGGCTGGGCGCAGCCGCGCTCGACGAGGCGGCGGCCCAGCCCGGGCTCAAGCCGCAGGTCGAGGCCTTCATCTCGCGCATGCAGCGGGAGCACGGCTTCGACATCTCCTTCCTGCGCGCGACATTCGTGCAGCTCAAGGCCAACGCCAACGTCGTCAAGGCCTACGACGCGCCGGCGACGGCGAAGCCGTGGTCCGAATTCCGCAAGCTGTTTCTGACCCCGGTGCGCATCGACGGCGGCGTGGCTTTCTGGCGCGACAACGCCGATTTGCTGCGCAAGGCGCGCGAGACCTTCGGCGTGCCGGAGGAGATCATCGTTGCCGTCCTGGGCGTGGAGTCGATCTACGGGCGGCGCATCGGCGGCTATCGCGTCATCGAGGCGCTGTATACACTCGGCTTCGAGGAGCCGCGGCGGCCGGAATTCTTCCGCGACGAGCTCGAACAGTTCCTGCTGCTCGCCCGGGACAACGGCTTCGACCCACTGTCGATACCGGGATCGTTCGCCGGCGCGATGGGCATGCCGCAGTTCGTGGCTTCGAGCTACCGGCGCTACGCGGTCGATTTCGATGGCGATGGCCGCGTCGATCTGTGGAACAGTACCGCCGATATCGTCGGCAGCGTCGCCAATTACCTGCGCAGCCACGGATGGGAGGCCGGCAAGCCGGTCGCCTCTCCGGCACGAATGCTCGGCCCTGATGCGATCAAGACGCTGGACCTCGGCGTCAAGCCGCAGCTCAGCCTGCGCGAGCTGAAGGAGCGCGGCGTCGAGGCGGCCGATCCGCTGGCGGAAAGCCTGAATGCGGGCGTGTTCTCGCTCGATGGCGAGCAGGGTGCGGAGTACTGGCTCGCGTTCGACAACTTCTATGCGCTCACGCGCTACAACCACAGCAAGAATTACGCGATGGCGGTGTATCAGCTCGCCCTCGCCATCCTGCAGGCCCGCGCCGCCGAGCCCGAACTGCGCACGCTGCCCTTCCCGATCGGGATCTGACGCGGCGGCGAAGATCTTCTCACTCCGACAGTTTCTTCAGCCGGTAGAGCAATTCGAGCGCTTCCTTCGGGGATAACGCATCGGGATCGGCTTGCCGCAGCGCCGCGAGTACGGGGTGCTCCGAGTCCTCTTCTTTTTTCGGCGCGGCGGAGAACAGGTCGCCTTGCGGGTCGCGGCCGACGGCTTCTTCCTCGAGCTTCGCCAGGTGTTTCTTCGCGGCGCGAATCACCGGCGCCGGGACGCCAGCGAGCTGCGCGACCTGGATGCCGTAGCTCTGCGAGGCGGGCCCTTCCTCGAGCGCGTGCAGGAACACGATCTTGTCCTTGTGCTCGACCGCGGAGACGTGGACGTTGGCGACCTCGCGGTATTCCTCTGCGAGCCGGGTCAACTCGAAATAGTGGGTTGCAAAGAGCGTGTAGCTCTGATTCTGCTCGACCAGATGGCGGGCGATGGCGATGGCGAGCGCCATGCCGTCGAAGGTCGACGTGCCGCGACCGATCTCGTCCATCAGGACCAGGCTGTGTGCGGTGGAGTTGTGGAGGATGTTCGCCGCTTCCGTCATCTCGACCATGAAGGTCGATCGCCCGCCCGCCAGGTCGTCGGAGGCGCCGATGCGGGTGAAGATCTGGTCCACCGGACCGATCAGCGCGCGACTGGCGGGCACGAACGAGCCGACGTGCGCGAGCAGGACGATGAGCGCCGTCTGTCTCATGTAGGTCGATTTGCCGCCCATGTTCGGCCCGGTGACGAGCAGCATGCGGCGTGTGGGCGCCATGCGCGCGTCGTTGGGCACGAAATCGTCGATTTCCCGCTCCACCACCGGATGGCGTCCGGCTTCGATTTCGATTTTTTCTTCCTTGGTGAATTCCGGTTTTACGTAGTTGTACTTCGCGGCGCACGCGGCGAGCGCGCACAGCGCATCCAATTCGCCCACCGCGGCGGCGAGCGCCTGCAGGCGCGCGAGATGCGGCGACAGATCGTCGAGCAGCCGCTCGTAGAGCAGCTTCTCGCGCGCCAGCGCACGCTCCTGCGCCGATAGCGCCTTGTCCTCGAAGGCCTTCAGCTCGGGGGTGATGTAGCGCTCCGCGTTCTTCAGCGTCTGACGGCGGCGATAGTCCTCCGGCACCTTGTCGGCGTTGGCGTGGGTGACCTCGATGTAGAAACCGTGCACCCGGTTGTACTCGACTTTCAGATTGGCGATGCCGGTGCGGGCGCGTTCCCGCGTCTCCAGCGCGATCAGGAACTGCGCGGAGTCGGTCTGGATCGCGCGCAGCTCATCCAGCTCGGCATCGAAGCCGTCGTTGATCACGCCGCCGTCGCGCACGCTGGCCGCCGGCTCGGGGAGGAGGGCGGCGCGCAGCAACGCGGCCGCCTCGGGTTGCGGCGCCAGATCGCGAACGAGCGCCTCGAAGCGGCCGTTTCGCGCACTGCCGATCGCTTCCTGCAAGCGAGGCAGCGCAGACAGCGTTTCGCGCAGGCCGGACAGATCGCGCGGGCGCGCGCTCTTCAGTGCAATGCGTGCGGTGATGCGCTCGACGTCCACGAAGCCGGAGAGGATGCGGTGCAGGCCCTCATGGAGCGAGGTGGAAGCATCGCCGAGCACGGCCTCGACCGCGTCGAGTCGTTGGCCGAGGATTATCCGGTCCTGCAACGGGTGATGCAGCGCGTGGCGCAGCCAGCGGCTGCCCATGCCGGTCGCGCAGGCGTCGAGCACCGCCAGCAAGGTGGGCGCGGGCTCTCCGCGCAGCGTCTCCGAGATTTCCAGGTTGCGGCGGGTCGCCGCATCCATGCGCACGAACTCGGATTCGCGCTCGACGCGCAGCCCGCGTACGTGCGCGATCGCGGTGCCCTGCGTCGAGCGCGCGTACTCGAGCAGTGCGCCGGCGGCGCCGATCGCAACTGTCAGCCCGTCGCAGCCGAAGCCGGACAGGTCCCGCGTCTCGAACTGACGAGTCAACGAGCGGATCGCCGCCTCAATGTCGAAATGCCATTGCGGCAGACGCTTCACCGCCGCGTCGGCGGCGTCCAGCGCGCCGTCCTTGAAGTCCTCCGGGACCAGGATCTCGGCGGGCTGCAGCCGCTGCAGTTCCGCCGTCAGCCGGTCGATCATCGTCTCCTCGACGCAGAAACGGCCGCTCGCGAGCGACAGCCAGGCCATGCCCAGCGCCTTCCCGTCCGGCAGCAGGGCGGCGAGAATGTTGTCGCGCTTCTCGTCCAGCAGCGCCGCGTCGGTCAACGTGCCGGGCGTGACCACGCGCACGACCTTGCGTTCGACCGGACCCTTGGCGGCGTCGGGATCGCCGATCTGCTCGCAGATGGCAACAGACTCGCCTAGCTTCACCAGCTTCGCGAGGTACTGCTCGACGGAGTGGAAGGGCACGCCCGCCATGCGGATCGGCGCGCCGGCCGAGACGCCGCGCGTGGTGAGCGTGATATCGAGCAGCTTCGCCGCGCGCACTGCGTCGTCGTAGAACAGCTCGTAGAAATCGCCCATCCGGTAGAAGAGTAGCTTGTCCGGATGCTGCGCCTTGATACGCAGATACTGCTGCATCAGGGCCGAGGTGCCCGGAAGGTCGGGTGAGGGTGTTCCAGTTTCGATGACCGTTCCGGACGATATGAACTTCGGGTGCTCCATGCGGCTCATCAGTATCTGTTGACGACTTGCGGGCGCCATCTTCCAGCAGGCGAGCAGACGGCGCAAGGCTGTCTTTCTTTTGCGGAACGGCCGGTGTTGGCATAATGTCCAACATGCCAGCAGAGCTTCTGCTCGACGAACGTCACGTAATCAGTGAATCGGCGTTCGTAGAGCTGGTGGTCTGGCGGGTGCCTGTGCCGGAGCGTGACTCGCAGCACGAGTTCTGGTACCGGCTCGCTTTGGTCGTGGATGGAGATTGCGTATTGCGCTACGACAACGAGGCGGGCAAGGGCGATCATCGCCATGTGCGCGACAAAGAGCACGAATATCGCTTCAAGAGCGCCGAGCAGTTGCTCGCAGATTTCTGGAGGGACGTTGAGGACATGCTGAAATGAAGACCGTGACGCTTTCTGTCTCCGACCGGCAAACGGTCAAGCAACGCGCCCTCGATGCCATGTCCGGCAAGCGCCGCGGCGCGCACATCTCCTTCGCATCGGCGGACTTGCTCTGGAAAGTGCTTACCGCCAAACGCTGGGAGCTGCTGAAGGCGATGGCCGGCGGCGGTGCGATGACGCTTCGCGAAGCCGCGCGCCGCACCGGGCGGGATGTGAAAGCCGTCCACGGTGATGTACATGCCTTGCTTGCTGCTGGAGTGCTGAGAAAAACCGCCGACGGAAAGATCGAATTTCCGTTCGATGCGGTACACGTCGACTTTGTGCTTAAGGCGGCATAACGCCTGATGACTTCGGAAAAGAAAGGAGCGAACCGATGACGTAGCTATTCCGAAAAGGAGGCTTCGTCATGTCACGCACTTATCGCCGCCGCGGCGAGCGGCACCAGTATGGCTGGGTGCTGCGCGATCACCGATCGGTCAACGGCGCGCCGGTTCTGTTTCTCATCGATCAGCGTTCCAAAGAAGGCCGGCGCGATCGCCCGCGTTCACCCAAAGACACGGGACAGCTTCGTCGCTGGCTGGACGACCCAGGTTACAGTCCGGTGTTCCAGGCGCGGCACCGGCACAGTGCGAACTAGAGCTGGTGGTATTCGGTACCCGGCTCGAACCGGACCCGGGCGGCGCGCAGCCTCTCCAGCCAGGACGCGGACGGTTTGGTGCTTGACAGGGCCCGTGGTTGGGAAGATGATGCACATCATATGACGATCAAGACTGGCTCCAAGAAGGAGGAAACGCGCGAGCGCATTCTGCGCGCGGCGGCGCGCGCCATCCGCAGGCACGGCTACGAAGGCGTGGGCGTCGCCGACGTGATGAAGGAGGCGGGCCTCACGCACGGCGGCT
>DASRFY010000106.1:0-22955 GCA_035651315.1 Burkholderiales bacterium | reverse complement strand
CGAGCGGCTGCGATGCGCTTGCAACCCGAACAGGCTCAGATAGCGGTGCACGGTGGTGGTGGACATGCCGGTTGCCGCCGCCAGCGTGCGGCGGCTCCAGTGCGTGGCGCCCTTGGGCCGGGACTTCAGTGCCGTATTGATGAGCTTGGCGATGCGCTCTTCATCCATGGTGCGGGCACGCCCCGGCTTCAGCTCGTTATGCAGGCCCGAAATGCCGCGTTCGCGGTAACGCGTGCGCCACATCGTCACCGTCGGGCGGCTGACCCGAAAGCGGCGTGCGACTTCGCTGTTCGATACCCCATCGGCCATCATCAGCACCATCTGCGCGCGCCGCACCAGCCCCGCAGGCATGCTCTGCGAGCGAGCAATCGATTCGAGTTGTACCCGGGCCTCTGCGCTCACCATCAGCTCTTTCGCGGGTCTTCCGGTTTTCATCGCCAGCACTCCAGGGGCCAAAGATACATCTTGGACCATGCTCGACGTGTAAAGTTACATACGGAACACTACACTAGGCGCGGATCGCGTTCCTCCTGCAGGCTTGTCGGCCAACGCGCCGCGCGCCCGTCGTCGTGCGGCTTCGGCGCGGGCTCGCGCACTGCTCAACGACCAGGGCTTGCGCCTGGTCTGGCGGACGTCAGGCAGGTGTAATAGGCATAGCCGACGTCTCCGCGCAGCGGCCAGTAGAGCAGGCGTCTCCTGATCCGGACCAGAAGCGGGTACAAGAGAAACTTGGCCTCCCGCAGCGGCGTCTTCGGCAGTTTCTGGTTCCGGTACGCATTGAAGCGCGACACCTCGACGTTTTCGTCCGAGTACTTATCCATCCGCACCTCGAATCCTTCCGACTTCAGCAGGAAGCGGAAGGTGGAAGGCGTGAAAATGTTGATGTGCCCGTAGCCCAGGAAGTGCTCGAGCAACCCGTCCACTCTCGGAGAATAATCGAGCGGAATCTCGAACACCTGGAACTGCGAGACTCGCGCGATCTCGCGAAGCAGGAGACGGGGGTGCTCGACGTGCTCCATCACGTGCGAGCAGACGACCAGGTCGAACGTCTTGTCCGGATACGGCATGTTATAGCCGTCGAACTTCCTGACTTCGGCCAGCGTCGGGATCGCCCGCTTTGCTATCTGGCGAATCCCGCTGTCGGATATCTCCAAGGCATACAGGCTGTCCGCGAAGCCGTGCCGGTCGAGGAACGCCAGGATGCTGCCTTCGCCCGCGCCGCACTCGAGAACTTTCCCGAATCGACGTCCGCCGCACACGTCGAGGATGTTCAGGGCCTTGTATTTCGCCCCCACTTCGTACCAGGCGACGGTTTCGGCGCTGTACTGCTCATCGTAGACGGACTGAAGGGAAGGACTCACGCCGACCGATTTCATCTGATCTCGCATTCCTTGGCTGATGGAGGAGTTCAAGTACCGCTCTGGCGCGTCGGCGCTCCGGGCGATTCTCGATTCGGGACGTTAGTATGTAGCAGATGCGCCGCGGCCGCCGCCGATCCGGTCAATGCGTGTCGGCAGCCGGGCCGGGCGCGAGCCGCTGCCTCTTTTCTTTCGCCCTAGAAGGCGCACAATTCCGGCGCGGAAGAAACCGATAATCCAAGAAGGGGGAGACCAATGCGCAACATCGTACGCGCACTCGCGGCAATCGCGCTGGCCGCCGCGTCGCCGGGCTGGGCCGCGGAGCCGATCCGCGTCGGGCTCGTCGACGAGATCACCGGCACCCAGGCGGAAGCCGGCCAGCTGACCATGTTCGGCGCGAAGCTCGCGCAGGAAGAGATCAACGCCGCCGGCGGCATTCTCGGCCGCCGGATCGAGCTGATCGTCGAGGACAACCAGAGCACCAACCCGGGCACCGTGCTCGCCTACTCCAAGCTCCTCGACGAGGGGGTGGTCGCGGTGCTGGGCCCGCTGCGCAGCACGCAGGTCCAGGCGGCGTCTCCCACCATCGCCAGGGGCAGGATTCCGGCGATCATCGGCGGCAGCGACCCCAGCCTGACCCGGGTGAACAACCCCTGGATCTTCCGCGTGCGGCCGAACGACCTCTATTCCTCGAAAGTGATGGCCGAATACGGCGTGAACAAGCTCGGCAGGAAGAAGTGGGCGATCCTGCACTCGACCGATACCTTCGGCGTCGGCGGCAAAAACGCGCTCGCCGAGGCTCTCAAGAAGCTGGGCGTGGAACCGGTGCTGGTGCAGGGCTATACCAACAACTCGCAGGATTTCGCGCCGATCGTGCTGGCGATCAAGGGCTCCGGGGCGGACATCATAGGCAGCTACATGACCAACTCGCCGGACGTGGGCATCTTCGCCCGCCAGTTGAAGCAGCTCGGCGTGAACGTCGCCTGGATCGGCTCGACCTCGCTCACCACCACCACCGCGATGAATCTCGCCGGCGATGCCCTGTGGGGCACCTACAGCGTGTCTGATTTCGTGATAGACGGGAATCCGGAGAGCAAGGCGTTTGCCGCAAAGTTTCGCAGCAAGCACGGTTTCGATCCCGATCTGTATTCCGCATGGTCGTACGGCGGCATGTATCTGCTCAAGCACGCGGCGGAGAAGGCCGGCAGCACGGAGGCCGACAAGGTGCGCGCCGCCATGCTTTCCATCAGGGGGCTGAAAGGCGTCGAGGGCACCTACGACTTCGATCCCAACGGCGACGGCGTGCACGGCTACAACGTAGTGAAGAACGAGAAAGGCAAGATCGTCTTCATCGAGCGCATCGACTTCGCGCCCGAAGGCAGGTGATCGAGGCGGCGCGTCGCGGAGCGTCGGATGCCGGAACCCGGAGCGGTCGGCAGGGCGGAGATCCTGGTCGAAGATGCGCACAGCGCGCGCCGCGTCGGCAGCGGGCGCGTCGAGGTTTTCGCCACGCCGATGATGATCGCGCTCATGGAGCAGGCGGCGGTGAACGCCGTCGCCCCGACACTGCCGCCGGGGCAGGAGACGGTGGGCACGCGGCTCGAGGTGCGGCACCTCGCCGCCACGCCGCTCGGCATGCGCGTTACCGCGCGCGCCGAGCTGATCAAGGTGGACGGTCGCAGGTTGACGTTCGCGATCAGCGCAGCCGACGAGAAGGAGCCCATCGAAGGCGTGCACGAGCGCGTAATCGTGGACAGGACGCGCTTCGAGGCGCGCGCCGCCGCCAAGCGCAGCGCCTGACCGCGGGGGCGCCATGGCGGGGCTGCTGCGAAGCGCGATCCAGGAGCGCATCGTTCGCGCCCTCGACCGCGCCGCGCGCAGCCCCTGGCTGCCCGCGGTGGTCGGAACGCTGTCCTTCCTGGCGACAGTTTCCATGACCGTGCCGGCCACCTCGGTGCTGGTGCCCGGCGTGCTGCTCGCGCCGCGGCGCTGGCGCAGCACCGCGCTGCTGGCGAGCGTCGGCTGTGCGCTCGGCGCCACGCTGCTGGTGGCGGTATTCCACCACCTCGGCGTGCATGCGTTGCAGGCGCAGTTCCCGGGAATGGCCGAATCCGCGGAGTGGCGCCGGCTCGAGGACTGGAGCGCGCGCTTCGGCATTCTGTCGGTGCTCATCGCTTCCGCGCTGCCGATGCCGCAGACGCCGGCGCTGCTGTTCTGCGCGATCGCCGACGTGCCAGACCTGCAGGTGCTGTTGGCCGTACTCGGCGGCAAGCTCGTCAAGTACGGCGCGCTCGGCGCGCTGGTCGCCGTGTCGCCCCGCTGGTTCGTTGCGTTCAGAGCGAGGATCCGCGGCCCCGGGCGCCGCTGACGATCGCCGTCATTTCGATTGCGCAGGCACCGCCCGCGCCTACGCCGTCACTCGTCGGGCGAACGGATCTGATCGCCTTCGACCTTCACCTGGTCGCCGATCCGGAACAGGGGCGGGAAATCCTGCTCGATCATGCGGCTGCTGCCGTCGGGCATGCGCACCTCGATGTCCCACAGCCGGGTGTGCTTCTGGAGGATGACTCCGCCCGAAATCAGCGGCGGGTACATCTCGCCGCCGAACGGCGGCAGGTCGGGTGTTCCCCAGTCCGGGTCGAGGGGGGATACCGGGTAGGCGGGATCCATCGGCTCCCCCGGATCGAACGGGCCGAAGGGATCGAAGCCGTAGTCGATCGCCCCGCCGAAGTACGCGCCCGCGGCGTCGGGAGCGGGCTCCAGGCCGCGATGACTGGATATCGATACCACGATTCCGCAGTCCGGCCCGAAGCAACGCCGCGGCTTCGCACGGCCGTTCGCCTCGGACAGTATCTTCAGCCCAGTGACGGGATCCACCTTCGCGTTGGCAGGCGCGGGGCCCGACCACACGGACAGCGGCGCGACGAGCGCGACCGTCGCAAAAAGATACGACAGCCTGCAGACAAAGCGCAAAGATTGAGCGGACATGATTTCCGGACGAACTGGTGTGCACGGCCGGCAAGGACGCGCGCGATCCATTCGCGGAATTGGATCGCGCCGCGGCAGACTAGCTCAGCGCCTTGCTCACCACCTCCATCGTGTCTTTGGACAGACCTGTCGTGCCCAGGATGCGTTCGAGAGCGGCGCGCGCGTGGCTCCTGCGACCCGCGTCGAACTTCTTCCAGCGGTCGAAGCAGCGCGCGATGCGCGCCGCGACCTGCGGGTTCAGCGGGTCGAGCGCGATCACCCGGTCGGCGACGAAGGCGTAGCCTTGCCCGTCCGCGGCGTGGAAGCGCACGTGGTTTGCGCCGAAGCCGCGGATCAGCGCGTACACCTTGTTCGGATTTTTCGGGTCGAACGCGGGGTGCGCGGCAAGCCGCCGCACCTCGGCAAGCGCCGAGGGCAGCCGCGAAGAGGCCTGCACCGCCAGCCACTTGTCCACCACCAGCGGCTCGTCCTTCCACCTCGCGTAGAAGCGTTCCAGCGCCGGCGCGCGTTCCGCGCAATCGGTATTCGCCAGCGCAGTGAGCGCCGCCATCGCGTCGGTCATGTTGTCGGCGTGGTCGAACTGGTGCACGCACATCGCGCGCACCGCTGCGTCGTCCCGCTCCATGAGATAGGACAGGCAGAGGTTTCGCAGCGCGCGCCGGCCGGCCGACTTCGCATCCGGGCTGTAGGCGCCGGAAACGGCGAACGCCTGGTAGGCGAGCAGCAGTTCCCCGTTCAGGCGCTCTGCGATCGCGCGGCGCAGCGCGACGCGCGCGGCGTGCAGCGCATCCGGATCGACCTCGTCGAGTTGCTCGGCGAGCGTCGCCTCGGATGGCAGGCCGAGCGCCTCGGCGGCGAACGCAGGGTCTGCTGCGGCGCCGCCCAGCACCCGTCCGAATGCGCGAAAGAACCCGTCCGCAAACTCCGCGCTGCGCCCCGCGCGAATGGCGATCGCGGCGCGCAGGATCAGGTCGCCCGCCAGGCGCTGGCCGGCTTCCCAGCGGCTGAACGCGTCCGAGTCGTGGGCCATGAGATGGACGAGGGCGGCTTCATCGTAGTCGAAGCGCAGGACCACCGGCGCGGAGAATCCGCGCAGCAGCGAGGGAATCGGCGGCGCCGGTATCTCGACGAACACGAATCGCTCTTCGGCGCCTTTCACCGACAGCACCCGCGTCGTACCGCAGGCCGCGTTCTCGCCTTCCAGCCGCAGCGGAATGTCGCTGCCGTCGGGACCCACCAGTCCCACCGCCAGCGGGATGTGGAGCGGCAGCTTCGTCTCCTGCCCGGGCGTGGGCGGGCAGGACTGTTTCACTGTCAGTACATAGCGCCGGCTCGCCGGCTCGTAGCTTCCGGCCACGTCGAGCACCGGCGTGCCGGCCTGGTCGTACCAGCGCCTGAACTGGCCGAGATCGACGCCCGAGGCATCCTGCATCGCCTGCACGAAGTCGTCGGTGGTGACGGCCTGGCCGTCGTGGCGCTGGAAATACAGATCCATTCCCTTGCGGAACGCCTGCGCGCCGATCAAGGTGTGAATCATGCGCACCACCTCCGCACCCTTCTCGTACACGGTCGCGGTGTAGAAATTGCCGATTTCCATGTACGACTGCGGCCGCACCGGATGCGCCATGGGCCCGGCGTCTTCGGGAAACTGCACCGCGCGCAGGTTGCGCACTTCCTGGATGCGCGCCACGCCGCGGGAGTACCTGTCCGCGCCGTACTCCTGGTCGCGAAACACGGTCAGCCCCTCCTTGAGCGAGAGCTGGAACCAGTCGCGGCAGGTGACGCGGTTGCCGGTCCAGTTGTGGAAGTACTCGTGCGCCACTACCCGGTCGAGGAACAGGAAATCGGTGTCGGTGGAGATGTCTGGCCGCGCGAGCACGTACTTGGTGTTGAAGATGTTGAGGCCCTTGTTCTCCATCGCGCCCATGTTGAAGTCGCCGACCGCGACGATCATGTAGTGGTCGAGATCGACCTCGAGGCCGAATGTCTCCTCGTCCCATTTCATCGCGTTCTTCAGCGCCTGCATGGCGAAGCGGCACTGATCGAGTTTGCCGGGCTCGACGAATATGGAAAGTCCCACCGTGCGGCCGGAGCGGGTCACGAATGCATCTTCGAGCCGATCGAGCTTCGCCGCCACCATCGCGAACAGATAGGAAGGTTTCGGAAACGGATCCTGCCATCTCGCCCAGTGGCGTGCGCCGGCTTCCTCGCCGCGCCCGACCGGATTGCCGTTGGACAGCAGCACCGGAAACCGCGCCCGGTCGGCGTGGATCGTGGCGGTGTAGCGCGCCATCACGTCCGGCCGGTCGACGAAGAAGGTGATGCGCCGGAAGCCCTCCGCCTCGCACTGCGTGAAGTAGCCGTCCTTCGAGGCGTACAGCCCCGTGAGCCTGGTGTTGTGCGCCGGGCGGATCTTCACCACGGTGGTGAGCCTGAATTCGGACGGCGCCAGCGGGATGGTCAGGCGCTGCGCGTCGAGGGAATATTCTCCCGGCGCCAGGCGCCTGCCTTCGAGCGCCACCGACTCGAGCTCCAGCTCCTCGCCGTCGAGCGCGAGCGGGGCGCCCTGATCGCGGGCCCTCGGGTTGCGTTTCACCTCGAGAGTGGCCGTCACGCGCGTGAACTCGTCCCGGATGTCGACGTCGAGGTCGATGGAGGCGATGAGGAAGTCGGGGGGCGCGTAATCCGCGAGTTGAACGGTGCGGGGTTCGGGAGTGAGCATGTTGACGCCGGGCATGGTGCGGAAATCGGAATCGTGAGACGCGATTTTACCCGTCGTGTTCCTCTCGCCGGATGGCCGGCAAAAAAATGGGCGCCGGGGTGGCGCCCATCAGGGGAGGAGCCAGTCGAAACTGGCTCGGGGGGAAATCGGCGTCGGCGCACCGCACGCGGTGCCCCTGTTTCTTCCTGCAACAACGGCCGAGATGGCGGTGCGTTGACAGGATGCGCAAGCCGCGGATCCGCCGTCGCCGTGCAACGACGGCAGGACGCGCACCGCTCGTCGAGCATCGCTGCATGACGCAGACGGAAGGCGGTTAGCGAATACGGGGCGCGCGTCGCATCCCGGGGTCGAGGCACTTGTCTTGCGCCTTTCGGCGCAGGCAGACTGCTGCATGCAAACCGACCGGGGTGCGGACATCATGGACGGCGTCGGCGCAACGAGGTTCGTCGTGCGCTTCGGCGGCGTGAGCATTGACTCGCAGTGCAGTGTGCCGGAGGCGCCGCAAGACTTTTCGACCAACGACGGGAGCGGAAAAGAATGAGCGATGTATCGAAGGAGACCCTCGACAAGTTCGGGCAGGCGAGCAGCGCGACGCTCACCACCATCCTCTTCAAGCGCGGGTTGCGCAACGTCGCGATGCGCGGCGTGCGCTGCGTCACGCGCGCCAGCGCGGTCATGGTGGGAGAGGCGTTTACCTTGCGCAACATTCCGGCGCGCGAAGACCTCGATCAGATGGAAGTCTTCCAGAGCCGCGAGCATCCCGCGCGCAAGGCATTCGAATCCTGCCCGCCGGGACGCGTATTCGTGGTCGACTGCCGTGGCGAGACATACGCCGCGTTCGGCGGCGGGATCCTGATCTCGCGACTGGCGGCGCGCGGGGCCGCCGGCATGGTGTCCGACGGCTCGGTGCGCGACATGGCGGACGTCTCCGCGATGGACTTTCCGGTGTTCTGCGCCGGAGCGACCGCGCCGCTGAGCCTGGTGCGCCACCATGCGGTGGACATCGAGGTGGCGATCGGTTGCGGCGGCGTGGCGGTGTATCCCGGCGACGTGATCGTCGGCGACGCGGACGGCGTGGTGGTCGTGCCCCGCCATCTGGCGGCGGAGGTCGCCGACGCCGCGGTCGAGCAGGAGCGCTACGACCGCTTCGCGATCGAGGAGATCCGGCGCGGCCGGTCGCTGTTCGGCACCTACCCGCCCGACGACGCGGCGCGGGCGCGTTACGCCGAGTGGACGAAGAAGCAGGGAAATCGCTGAAGCCGCCGCCCGGACAGCCTATTTCGCGACCTGCAGGCCGAAGGTGATCATGAATCCCGCGGTTCCGAGCAGGACGAACTGCGCGCTCGCGCGGTCGTACTGGTAGCCGATGCCCGGAATGGCGGCCACCCCCAGGCCGTCGTGATTGAACGGGACGTTGTCGGCATACTGGCCCTTGTATCCGTACAGCGGGCCCGCGGTCAGCTTCAGGTACAGGCCGTCGTCGTCCCTGGGATTGTAGAAAAACCAGCGCTTGCCGACGTATGCGTATTCGCTGGGCTGGTAGAAGGAGTTCAGGAACCAGACCGCGCCCAGTTCCAGGCGCGATTGGGACTCCCACTCCAGCCCGAACAGCGCGGGATGGTCGTTGTGCCTGGGGTCGTAGTGCCGGTGATAGACGTAGGGCCCGAATTGCATCATCAGGCTGTCCCCGTCGGTGAATACGTCCCCTTGCGCCGTGCCGCAGGCAAGCGACAGAGCCAGCACGGCGCCTCGCACTGCGAGCTTCATGAAAGCGAAATGATCGGCATGGTAGTGGACGACGCCGGAGCGGTGCGGGCAGAACGGAACGTGCGCGCATCCTGCCTTTAACCGGCGCATGCGGCAAGTCTGCGACATCCGGTCCGGATCAAAATCCTCCGAGTTGTCGGACGAGCGAGTCGATCAGCGGCTCGAAATCCGCGTACGCGGCCGGCGGGCCGCTGAACTCTATCCATATGTGCTTGTCGGCCGGGCGCAGTACGACGATCTGCAGGGGTTCCTGCGTGTCGTAGATCGCCGTCGCGCGGTGCGGATCCGGGTCCGATCCGTCGCCGCCCCGGGGCAGCACCTCGCAGTCGTCCTGGCGGCACAGCGCCTTGACCAGCTCGCGCGGCGTCGTGCCGTCCTCGGGCCGCGTGAACAGCGCGAGCCGCGCCTTGGGAAAACGGTCGCTGTGCACGATCAGCATCGACGCCTCCGGCGCACGGATCTGCTGATGCTTGCGCGGCACCACTCGCAGGCCGTTCCACTGCACCGCATCGGGCTCGGTGACGCTGTGCCACAGCCCGACCAGTCGGTCGAGGAACACCGCGGACACCATGAGGCTCGCGCCCAGGCAGAGCAGCGCGAGCTGAAACGCGGAGAAACGACGCATGGTACGAGACGCTAACCGAACAGGGCGGTCTTGCTCAAGCGCCGTTGCGAAATGCGGGAAGCGGGGCGGCACCGGTAAGGGCGGCGCCCTGCGTCCCGGATCTAGCGATCAGCGGATGCGCGCGCCCGAATCGGCGTCGAAGAAATACACCCGCCCGGCGTTCACGCGCAGCGCGACGGTGTCGCCCATCCGGGCTTCGAACGTGTTCGCCGCCTTCACCACCACTTCCTGTTCGCCGACCAGGACCGTGACGAGCGTGTGGTCGCCGATCAGCTCGATCGAATAGACCTGGCCCCGGAGCTGCCCCCCGGCCGGGTCGGCAAGCGTGCAGTCCTCCGGACGCACGCCCATCACGACCCTTGCCTGTCGGCTGCGGTCGGCGGCGGGCACGCGCACGCCGGGCGCCTCGAAGGCGCCGTCGGCGAGCCGTCCCTTCAGGAAATTCATCGGCGGCGAGCCGATGAAGCCGGCGACGAAAAGATTCGCCGGGTCGGAGTAGATACGCGCCGGCGTGTCGAGCTGCTGCAACACGCCCTTGTCGAGCAGCGCCACCCGGTGCGCGAGCGTCATCGCCTCGACCTGGTCGTGGGTCACGTAGATGGTGGTGACGCCGAGCCGGTACTGCATGTGCTTGAGCTCGGCGCGCATGTGGCCGCGCAGCTTCGCGTCGAGGTTGGACAACGGCTCGTCCATGAGGAAGACCGACGGCCGGCGCACGATGGCGCGCGCGAGCGCCACTCGCTGCCGCTGGCCGCCGGAGAGCTGGCGCGGATAGCGCTCGAGCAGCTGACCGAGCTGCACGCTTTGCGCCACTTCCTTCACCCGCGCTGCCACCTCCGCTTCGGGAACGCGGCGCACCACGAGCGGATAGGCGATGTTCTGTGCCACCGTCTTGTGCGGGTACAGCGCGTAGGACTGGAACACCATCGCCACGTCGCGTTCCTTCGGCAGCCTGTCGGTCACGTCCTGTTCGCCGATCCACACCCGGCCTTCGCTCGCGGTCTCCAGCCCGGCGATGATGCGAAGCGCGGTCGTCTTGCCGCAGCCCGATTCGCCGAGCAGCACCAGGAACTCGCCCGGCTGCGCCTCGAGCACGAGGTTGCGCAGCACGCGCACCTCGCCGAAGGATTTTCCGACCCCGTCCAGGGTCACGCTTTTCGACAGCAGGCGGGGGGCGTTTTCTTTCATCCCTTGATCGCTCCGACCAGCAGGCCCTTGGTGATGAAGCGCTGCAGCAGCAGCGTGAGCGCGATCACCGGCAGGATCATGATGATGATGAGCACCGACATGTACCACCATTGCGGGCCGCGGGTGGCGTTCTGCGCGGCGACCAGCAGCGGCATGGTCTGGGCCTCGACGGTGGACAGGAACAGCGCGAGCAGGTATTCGTTCCAGCACAGGATCAGCACCAGCAGACTGGTGGCGACCAGGCCTGGTCTGACCAGCGCCAGCGCGACGTCGAAGAAGATGCGCAAGCGGCTCGCGCCGTCGATCTGCGCGCTTTCCTCCAGCTCCCTCGGCACCGCACAGAAGAAGTCGTACATCAACCACACCACGATCGGCAGGTTGACCGTGGCGTAGGTGATGATCAATGCGCTGTGGGTGTCGAGCAGCCCCAGCTCCTTGAACATCAGGTAGATCGGGATGGCGGTCACCACCGGCGGCAGGATGCGCTGCGAGATCACCCAGAACAGGATGTCGTGATTCGCCAGCCGGCGCCGGAAGCGCCGTCCCAGCATGCGCAGCGCGATTGCGAATATCGCCAGCCCGGCGAGCAGGGCGAGGCGCCAGTCCACGCCGCCCCAGAACGACATCAGGGCGGCAAGCGCGATCGCCGCCACGAACAGCAGCACCGATCCGACGGAGGGCCTGTATTCCATGCGCGCCAGGCCGTAGGCCGCCATGGCGCCGATCAGCACCGCCACCAGGGTCGCGGCCGAGGACACGATCACCGAATTCAGATACGGCCGCAGGGTGTCGCGCCCGAGGTCGAAGAAGATGTACTTCCAGGCATGCAGGCTGGGCCGGAAGTCGACGAACGGGATGTAATAGGGCCCGTCGGCGACGTCGATCGGCTCCTTGAGCGAGGTCACGATCACCCAGTAGAGCGGGAACAGCACGATCGCGGTCCATGCCAGCAGCGGCGCATACACCACGAACTTCTGCGCCGGCGCAAGCTCATCGAGCCGGCGCGCGGCGAGCAGGCGGCGAAGCGGCTTCATGCGCCTTGGGCGCGGCGCGCGGCGCGCACCACGAAGTGGAAGAAAGACACGCAGCAAATGGTGGAGGCGAAGAACAGCATGTACGCCACCGCGGCCGAGCCGCCGAGATCCAGCGTGCGCCAGGCTATGAAGGAGTGCAGCGTCATCGACTCGGTGGCGATGCCGGGACCGCCGTTGGTCAGCACGTTGGGCAGATCGACGATCTTGAATGCCTCGATGAGCCGGATCAGCACCACGCTCGCCGCCACCGGAGCGATCGAAGGCCAGGTGATGTCGCGAAAGATGCGCCAGCCTCCGGCGCCGTCGAGCTGCGCCGCCTCGATCTGGTCGCGCGGCTGGCTCTCCAGCGCGGCGAGCAGCACGATGAACATGAACGGCACCCACTGCCAGGTGTCGCCGATCACGACCACGATGCGCGCCAGCCAGGGGTCGGCGGCCCAGGAGATCTGCCGCAGGCCGACCGCGTTCCACACCGGCGCGAGCGGTCCCACCGTGGTGTCGGCGATCATCCTGAACATGTAGGCGATGCCCACCGGCGTGACCATCAGCGGCAGGAAGAACACCATGCGGAAGAACCAGCGGCCGCGAACCGGAAGCGTGCACAGGTACGCGAGCCCGAGGCCGATCAGGAACTGCGCGGCGACGCCGGCCGTCACGTAAAACAGCGTCACGGTGAAGCTGCCGAGCCGGCCCGCCCCGCCGGTGGTGTAGGCGCACAGGACGGCGACGGCGAGCAGGCCCGCAGTTGCCAGCAGGCGTCCCGCCAGGCCGGCGAGACTCCATGCGCCGCCTCGGAGGTAGCGCACGAAAGCGGCGAGCAGCCATAGCGCAGCCGCGCCGATGAGCGTCCATTCCAGCGCGCCGACCTCGCCGAAGGTGCCGAGAAAATGGAACTGCTCGCTTCCGAACAGGAGCTTGCGATAGTTGCTCCAGCCGACGAAGTGCAGCGTATATCCGCCCGGCGCGATCTGGAACCTGACCAGGGACAGATAGGCGGAGACGAGCAGCGGAAAAATCGAGAACGCCAGGATGATGAGCACGCTCGGCAGGACGAAGGCGGCGCGCGCCTGCCGATCGAACACGTCTCCCAGCGAGGATGGCTTCATGGTCGTTTTCGCGTGCGGAAGACCGTCAGCGCCGGGCGGGACGCGAATCGTCCCGCCCGATAGCGCTTCCCGGCGTTCGGGCCCGGTTTATTTGGCGCCGATCGACGCGCGGTAGGCGGCGAGCTGCTTGTCCTTGCCGAGCTCATTGGAGAGCTCGTTCCATCCCGACTCGATGGTCTGCATGGTTTGCGCGACGTCGAGCTCGCCGGCGAGGAAACGCGCGAGGGCAGTGTCGAGCACCACCTGCTGGTAGCGCTGGTTCTGCGGAATGCGCAGATCGAGCACCATGTTCGGGCTGTTCAAGCTCGCCTCGATCGCGCCGAGGTAGTTCTTCGCCGCCTCGACGCTCATCCCGGCCCTGGTCCACACCGACATATCCTTGAACTGCGAGATCCGGTACGGGTTGAATCCGGTCTTGCCGAGCGTGACGTCGACGTTGGACTGCGCCGGCTGGCTCATGTACGAGAAGAACGCGTACGCGGCGTCCTTGACCTTCGGGTTGGCGTGCGCGTTGATGCCGCCGGACCAGCCGCCGTAGGCGGCGAACGGCGCGTGGTTGATTCCGTGAACGGCGTAGGGGCAGCGCTTCCTGTCGCAGCCGACGAGCTTGCCGGTGTCGCGATCCAGCACCCTGGTGGCGCCGGGCAGGATCACCGCGCCGACCTTGTCCTTGACCTTCGACTCCGTCGGGTCGATCGCCAGCGTGCCGATGTCGCCCCAGTCCAGCGTCAGCGCGCACTGCCCGGAGATGAACAGCTTGCGCGTGTCGCCCACGTCGAGGTTGATCTCGTTCGGCGGCCCGTACTGGGTGGAGTCCTTGTAGAACCTGAGCGCGGTGGCGAAGGCCTCGTTGTTGGTGAGCGGCTTGAGGTCGCGCGGGTCGAAGAAAGCGCCCTGCGCCGTGCCCTGCGACTGGATGTAGGCCGCGGAGATCGAGGTGATCCACCAGTACGCCTGGGCGTTTCGCTTCTTGGAGATGCAGGAACCGAAATCGGGTTTGCCGTCGCCGTTCCAGTCCTTGTTGTGGGCGGCCTTGGCGATTTCGAGGTACTCGTCCCAGGTCTGCGGCGGTTTCCTGCCGAGT
Organism: Burkholderiales bacterium; assembly: GCA_035651315.1. Classification (GTDB taxonomy): domain Bacteria; phylum Pseudomonadota; class Gammaproteobacteria; order Burkholderiales; family Eutrophovitaceae; genus DASRFY01. The sequence continues at coordinate 9,083 of DASRFY010000106.1, read as the reverse complement.
TTCTTCAGTACGTCGGTGCGGTAATAGACCATGTGGAAATCGCCGTCCAGCGCGATCAGGTAGGTCTTGCCGCTGTACTTCTGCGAGAAGTCGCGGAAGAAGGGCGCGACGTCGTCTTCCTTCAACGCCCTGTCCTTGGCCACCCGGGCAGTCAGCTCCTCAAGATAGCCGCCGGTGACGTAGTCCACCATCCACTGCGGCGCGAACACCGCGGCGTCGACCGAGTTGGTGCCCGCGGCCCAGTCGGTGAGCAGTTTCTGGTACAGGTCCGAGAACGGCACCGTGATGACGTTGATCTTGGCGCCGGTCAGCTTCTCGAAGTCCGGCGCGCGCCGCTGCAACGGCTCCGCGATCTGCGGTCCGGTGAAGGTCATGACGTTGACCGTCACGCCGTCGAATTCCTTGGCGCTCGACGGCGCCGCGCAGAGCGATAGAGCTGCGGCGGCCGCCGCGACGAGTGCGCGTTGCAAGATGTCGGTTTTCATTTCTCCTCCTCAAGGATTTGGCCTTGTCGCCGCGCCTGATGTCGCAGGCGCCGAACGGGGCCGGTTGGGTTGCTCGATTATGGTTTATCGACTCGACGTCCGTCTTCCGCTTCCCGACTCCTCCAAATTCCGCGGCCGCGCGTGCTCGCGGGCCGCGATCGTGCCGCCGGCCTACTGCGGCCGGATGACGCCTTTCTTCAGGATGATGTTGCCGTACAGCCGGCGCTCGCCGGTGGCGATCAGCGCGAAGCAGCGCTTCACCCGCTCGTAGAACGCGAAGCGCTCGATCGACTCCAGCGCCGGGCGCTGCGGTTCGTGGCGCGCGAGCAGCGTGCGGAACTCGTGGAAGATAGGCATTTCCGCGGCCGGGTCGTCGACCACCTGCATGCGGAAAGCGGCGCAGGGCACGAATTCGTCGAGCGGCAGGACCGAGAGCACCGCCTCGAGCACGCGCGTGGCGGAAAGCCCCTCCATCCGGATCAGCGGCCGTCCGCTTGCCGCGGCGGGATAATTCGCGTCCACGATCGCGATCTCGTCGCCGTGCCCCATGGCGCGCAGCGCGGAGAGAAGTTCCGGGGTCAGCAAGGGGTCGATGTTCTTGAGCATCGGGATGCCGGTCAGGCTTGCGCGCCGTCGAAAAGGTCCGGCCGCGCGCGGGCGAAGCGGTGCAGTTCTTTCGCGACCGCATCCAGGTGCGCGCGCATCGCCTCAGCCGCCGCCTGCGCGTCGCGCTTGCGCAGCGCCTTGACCACCCGCACGTGTTCGGCCAGGGTGCCGCGGATCCGGCTCGGGGTGGCCATCAGCCGGCGCGCCCGGTCGAGAGCGTTTCGCGCGCTGCCCACCACCGCCTTCACGCGCGGCAGGTTCAGCGCGTCGAGCAGGATCTCGTGGAACTGGAGGTCCAGTGCATGGAACCCGCGCTCGTCCTGCGCTTCCACCGCGCGCTGCTGCGCCTCGAGGTTGGCGTCCAGCGCATCCAGCACCGCGTCGGCGACGGATTCGGCGATGGCGCCCGCCGCTTCGGCTTCCAGCGCGCGCCGGATGAACAGCTGCTGCCGGATGTCCGCGAGCGCAATGCGCGTGACCCGGGTGCCGCGTTGCGGCAGCACCTCGAGCAGCCCTTCTTCCGCGAGCCGCGCGATGGCCGCCACCACGGGCGAGCGCGACACGTGCAGCCGCTCGCAGATCACCTGCTTGTCGAGCATGGTGCCCGGCTGCAGGTCGAGATTCAAGATCGCCTCCCGCAACGCGGTCTCGACGGTGATCGCGAGCCGCCCGCGCTCCGCGTGCGACCGGCGCGCGAGAAACGGGTAGTGCCTGCCCTTGGGCCTCGTTGCTAACATGCTAGCATGTTAATAACGCCCGAAGGCGGGGTCAATGCGCGACGCGGTAGACTTCGGCTTCGCGTGTCGCGGTAGGAGAGCGAGGGTGGCGATCGAGTGCAAGACACTGGGCCGGTCCGGCCTGAGGCTTTCGGTTTTCGGTTTCGGCGGCACCGGGCTCGGCAACCTGTACCGGGCGATGTCCGAGCGCGAGGCGATCGCGACCCTCGACGCCGCCTACGCGGCGGGAATGCGCTATTACGACACCGCGCCTCTCTACGGGCATGGCCTGTCGGAGCACCGCGTCGGCTCGGCGCTGCGCCGCTTCGGCGATCCGGAGGTCGTCGTCTCGACCAAGGTGGGCTGGCGCATGAAGCCCGCGTTCGGCAAGCCGGCCGATGCCGGCCTGTTCGAGGGCATCATCGCCTTCGGCCGCTTCAACGACTACAGCTACGACGGCGCGATGCGCTCCTTCGAGGACAGCCTGAATCGTCTCGGCACCGACCGCATCGATGTCTTGCTGATCCACGACGTCGACCGCCGCAACCAGGGCGGCCGCTACCCGGAGGTGTTCCGCACGGCGATGGCCGGCGCCTACAAGGCGGTGTTGAGCCTGCGCGAACAGGGCGTGGTCAAGGCGATCGGCTGCGGGCTCAACGAGTGGGAGGCGTGCCGGGACTTCGCCGAAGCCGGCGATTTCGACTGCTTCCTGCTCGCCGGGCGCTACACGCTGCTCGAGCAGCATTCGCTGAAGAGCTTTCTGCCTCTGTGCGAGCGGCGCGGCATCGGCATCATCCTTGGCGGCCCGTACAACTCCGGCGTGCTGGCGAGCGGAGCGGTGAGGGGTGCGTGGTTCGACTACGCGCCGGCGCCGGAGGACATCCTCGCCCGCGTCGCTGCGATCGAGTCGGTGTGCAGGCGCCACAACGTCGCGCTCAAGGCCGCCGCACTGCAGTTCCCGCTGCATCATTCCTGCGTCGCGTCCGTCATCCCCGGCACGCGCAGCAGCGCGGAGATCGCGGAAAACCTGGAGATGCTGCGCGCGCCGATTCCCGCCGAGCTGTGGCGGGAGCTGAAGTCCGCGGGACTCGTGGATCCCGCGGCCCCCACGCCGTGAGGGTGCGATGATCGAACCCAGGTTCCACCTGTATATCGATACCGCGGATCCCGCCGCCGTGCGCGCGAACCTGCCGCATCCGCTCATCTATGGCGTGACCACCAACCCGACTCTGATGCGGCGCGCGAGCCTGAAGCGCAGCGCGCTGCCGGGATTCGTCGAGCAGGCGCTGGCGCTGGGGGCGCGCGCGGTGCAGGTGCAGGTCGAGTCGCCGGACACCGCTGGCATGTTGCGCGACGCGCGGGCGGCGCTGGCCTGGGGACCGTCGGGCAGGATCATCCCCAAGATCCCCGCGACCCGCGCCGGCTTCGCCGCCGGCAGCGAGCTTTCGGCCGGGGGCGTGCGCGTCACCTACACGGCGGTGTTCACGCCGGAACAGGCGATGTTCGCGGCCAACGCCGGCGCGGCCTACGCGGCGCCCTACTTCGGGCGCTTGCAGGATCAGGGCGTGGACGGCGCGGCGTCGATCGCGCGCATGCAGGCGCTCATCGACCGTTACGGCAGCGGCACCCGGCTGCTGGTGGCGAGCGTGCGTTCGCGCGACGCCTTCCTGTCGCTGCTCGATCTGGGCGTGGGCGCGATCACCGTGCCGCCGACGCTCCTGCCAGAGCTGCTCGAGCACCAGGCCACGCTCGAGGCGCAACGCGATTTTCTTTCCGACGCGGAGTCGGTGCGGTGAGAGTGGCGCTCGCCGGCGAGGCGCTCATAGACTTTGCCGGGATCGGCGAGATGCGTTTCCAGGGTTACTGCGGCGGCTCGCCCCTCAACACCGCCGTCGCGGCGGCCCGCCTCGGCCAGGCGACCGGCTACATCACGCAGCTTTCCACCGATCTGTTCGGCGTGCGGCTGCGCCGCCATCTGGAGGAAAACGGCGTCGATACCCGCTTCGTGCTGTCCCATTGCGCGCCCACCACGCTCGCCTTCGTCGAGCACGACGGCGAGCAAAGCCGCTACCAGTTTCTCGCCCGGGGCAGCGCGGACTCGCTCTATGCGCCCGACCCGCTGCCGGAGCTGCCGGCGGAAACGGCGTTCCTGCATTTCGGTTCCGTGAGCCTGCTGCTCGAGCCGGCAGCGAGCAGCATCACGCGGCTCGTGGAGCGGCACCGCAGCCGTGTGGTGATCGTCTTCGACCCCAACGTGCGGCCGACGCTGATAGAAAACGCGGACGCGTATCGCAGGCGCTGCGCAGAGTGGATACGCGCCTGCCACCTGCTCAAGCTGAGCGAAGAGGATGCGGCTTATCTCGCCGGCCACGGCGATCTGGATTCCGCGGTGGCCGCATGGCTGGAAAGCGGCCCCCGCGCAGCCTTGGTGACGCATGGCGCGCGGGGACTGCGGCTGTACCGCCGCGCAGCCGCGCCGCTTCGCGTTCCCGCGTTTCGCGTGCCGGTGGCGGACACCATCGGCGCGGGGGATACGCTCACTGCCGCGACCATCGTCGCGCTGATCGAGCGCGGCGCCGCACGGGCGGAGGATTTGAACGCGCTATCGGAACCGGATTGGCGCGAAGTCCTCACCTTCGCCGCCGCCGCGGCGGCGCTCAATTGCATGCGGCCGGGCGCGGACCCGCCCACTCGCCGGGAGGTGGGCGAGTTTCTTTCCGCTTCGTGCAACAGCGCGGGTCGGTGATGATCATCGACGCGCATCACCATCTCTGGAAGCTGTCCCGCGGCGACTATTCCTGGCTCGATTCCCGCAGGGAGCCGGCGCTCGCCGCGATCGAACGCGATTATCTGCTGGAGGATTATCGTGCCGTGGCGCGCAGTCACGGCGTCTCGGGCAGCGTTGTCGTACAAGCGGCTCCAACTGTTGCCGAGACGCAGTGGCTGCTGCAACAGGCGAAGCAAAGCGGCGGTTTGATCCGCGGCGTGGTCGGCTGGGTAGACATGGCCGCAAAGGCGGCGCCGGACGTGCTGGGGCGGCTGGCGCGCGACAGGCTGCTGCGCGGCATCCGGCCGATGCTGCAGGACATCCCCGAGATCGACTGGGTGTTGCAGCCCGCGCTCGACCCGGCGTTCCGCGCGATCATCGCGCTCGACCTCCGCTTCGACGTGCTGATCAGGCCGCCCTACCTGGCAAGCGCGCTGCAGGCGCTCACCCGTTATCCGGAACTTCGCTCCGTGGTCGACCATGGCGCCAAGCCCGACATCGCGGGCGGCATGTGGCAGACTTGGGCCGACGGCATCATGCGGATCGCCGAAGAAACCGGCGCGTACTGCAAGATTTCCGGCCTTGTCACCGAAGCATCGAGCGACTGGACAGCGGGCACGCTCCGACGTTACGTCGATCACCTCCTCGAATGCTTCGGAACGGACCGGTTGATCTGGGGTAGCGACTGGCCGGTGGCCACGCTTGCCAGCGAGTACGGACGCTGGCTGGACACCACCGCCGAGCTGCTCGGCAGCCTGCCCCGGGACGAGCGGGAAAAGGTCATGGCGAAGAACGCAATTTCCTTTTATGGCCTGGAGGCACCCTGAGCCTTGGGTACCAGCATAGGCACGCCTGGGCGGAACCCACCGCCCTTCCCGAGGATCGAGGCATCGAGTTTTGCCGCGCCCAAGCACGCGAGGTGGATCTTGGTTTCATCGGGAAGCGCTTGATCGATTGGAAATTTCCCACCGTCGGACGCGATCTCCCGACACCGCATCGCGTCCGCGCCCGGTCCGATGCGAAAGTGCCCCGGCCGTTTTATGAGAACCGCAATTAACTTTGTTTGACAACACCATCTTTTCTTAGGGGATGTTGGATTGTCATGTCCCTTTCTTTGCGGTAAAACAGGAACAACGTAAAGGCGATAAATTCAAAGTCTTGGCAGCTGAAGCCGATTGACAAGCCTTTACCGGGGCGCGAGTTTCAGGCTTGGAGGTTATTCGCGCGGTCAGGGCGTCTTGCCCGCTGATGGAGGCTGCGGCTTCCCTTCCGGCCGATGGCATCACTTCAGGGAATTTCTCGGTTCGTACCGGTGAGCGGGCGCCTGCTGCTCATCGTATGGCCATTTCTGGTAATCGTTGTTGTCCTCGTTTGGCTCTCCAGCCAAAGCATGGACATTCTTCTCGCCGCCCGTTCCTATTCGGAAGGGGAGAGTCTCTGGTCGAAGGGACAGAAGCGCGCGATTTTCCATCTCCTGCGCTATGCCGACACCCATTCCGAGGACGATTACCAGAGGTATCGCGAGGCAATCGCCACGCCGCTCGGTGATCAACAAGCGCGACTGGAGCTGCAGAAACCGGACCCCGACTACGCGCTCGCCTGGCAGAGATTCATCCAGGGCCGCAACCATCCGGACGACGTCGGCGGGCTGATCATGCTCTTTCGCCGCTTTCGGCGTCTGAGCGACATGGCCAAGGTCATCAGCCTCTGGGAGGAGGGCGATCACGAAGTCGCCCGGTTGATACAGGCGGCGGAACAGTTTCACGCCCGCGTATTGTCGGGGCAGGTCAATGCCGCAGCCGCGCGTCAGTTTCATGACGATCTCCTGGATATCGACACGCAGCTTACGCCGCTGACGGACGAGTTCACGAGAACGCTGGGCAAGGTCACGCGCAGGATCCAGTGGGTCCTCCTGCTCGTGAACCTGATGGCGGCCGGCGTGCTGGTCCCGATCGGCATCTTCCTGTCGCATCGGATGCTCAGGCACAGCGAGGATTTCCAGAGAAAACTGAAGCTGAGCGAGGAGCGCTTTCAGCTTGCGGTGACCGGCAGCAACGACGGCCTGTGGGACTGGAACGTGCTCACCGACGAGGTGTATTACTCGCCGCGCTTCAAGCAGTTGCTGGGTCTCGCCGACCATGAGATGGAAAACAAGCTGTCGGCGCTGATCTCGCGGGTGCACCCGGAGGACCGGGAGGCAACCGTCAACGCGATTCAGGCGCACCTGCTGCATTCGGCGCCCTTCGACGTCGAGATGCGCGTCGAGACCCGGAGCGGCGAATACCGCTGGTTCCGCTCCAGGGGGCAATCGGCGCGCGACGTCGACGGCCGCGCGGTGCGCATGGCCGGCGCGATTACCGACGTCACCGACCGCAGGCTGGCCGCCGCCGAACTGTACGCGGAGAAGGAGCGAGCCCAGGTGACGCTCGCCTCGATCGGCGACGGCGTGATCACGACCGACACCGATGGCTGGATCGAATACCTCAATCCGGTCGCGGAAAATTTCGCCGGTTGGAAAATCGGCGCCGCCCGCGGCCTGCCTATGCAGGGAGTGTTCCGCGTTATCGACGAGACCACGCGCCAGCCCGTCCCCAATCTGATCGAGCAGGTGCTGCGCGAGGAACGCGCGATCGAAAGCCCGGCCACACGGCTGCTGGTTCGCAACGACGGCACCGAAATTCCGCTGGTCATTTCGGCCGCGCCGATCCGCGACCGCGGCGGCGACATCACCGGCGTGGTGCTGGTGCTGCACGACGTCAGTCGCGAGCGGCAATACGCGGCGAAGCTTTCCTACCAGGCGAGCCACGATTCGCTGACCGGCCTGATCAACCGCGTGGAGTTCGAACAGCGGCTCGGCCTCGCCCTCAAGAGCGTCATGCAGCACGGCCGGCACCATGCGCTGATGTACCTCGATCTGGACCAGTTCAAAGTCGTCAACGACACCTGCGGTCACGCCGCGGGCGATCAACTCATGCGCCAGGTGAGCGCGCTGCTCCAGCGGCGGCTGCGCGAAGGCGACACGCTGGCGCGACTCGGCGGCGACGAGTTCGGGGTGCTGCTGGAAAACTGCCCGGCCGATCATGCGTTGCGCATCGCCGACGAACTGCGCCAGGCGGTCGGCGACTTCCACTTCGCGTGGGAGAACCGTTCGTTGAACATCGGGGTGAGCGTCGGTGTTGTCAACATCGAGGATGGGCTGTTCACCCTCGCCGACGTGATGAGCGCCGCGGACGCCGCCTGCTATATGGCCAAGGAAAAAGGGCGCAACCGGGTGCAGGTCTATCACCGCGGCGACACCGAACTGTCGATACGCCACGGCGAGATGGAATGGGTCGCGCGCCTGCAGAAGGCGCTCGACGAGGACCGCTTCGCCCTCTACGCGCAAGACATCGTCGAGGTGAATGCCCCGCGAGGCGGCAGCGTGCACTGCGAGCTGCTGGTGCGCATGATCGACGAGCGGGGGGACACCGTTCCGCCCGGGGCCTTCATTCCCGCGGCGGAGCGCTACAACCTGATGCCGGTGATCGACCGCTGGGTGATTCGCACCGCGTTTGCCACCCTTGCCCGCCTGCGCGTGGACGGCTCGGGGGACAAGTTCGAACTGTGCACGATCAACGTGTCCGGGTCGTCGGTCGGCGATGAACGCTTCCTCGACTTCATCCGCGAGCAGTTCGAACGCTTCTCGGTGGCGTACAAGGCGATTTGCTTCGAGATCACGGAAACCGCGGCGATCGCCAACCTGCAGGGCGCCACGCGTTTCATGCAGGAACTCAAGGCGCTGGGATGCTGGTTTTCCCTGGATGACTTCGGCGCCGGCATGTCCTCGTTCGCCTACCTCAAGCACCTGCCGGTGGACTTCCTCAAGATCGACGGCAGTTTCGTCAAGGACATGGCGGAGGATGTCATCGACCGCGCCATGGTCGAGGCGATCCACAGCGTCGGTCACGTGATGGGCAAGCAGACGATCGCCGAGTTCGTCGAGAGCGAACGCGTCATGTCGGCGTTGCGCGAGATCGGCGTCGATTTCGCGCAGGGATACTGGATTGGCAAGCCGAGGCCGTTCGGGCCGCGGCTGCGGGTGGCCTCCAAGCTCGCGTAGCGGGCGCCACCGACACCTCTCGCCAATCGGCAAGCAGAGGCGGGTCTTGCAAGGGCGTTTGCGCCTTTCCGGCGCGCCGGCCCGCTGTACACCGCTTCAGGAAAAACGGAAGCGCCTCTAGGGAACTCCCGGATTATCGGCCGCGGTCGCGGTTCGTATGCTGGCCGGAAGTTCCGGGTAAGAAATTTTCAGCGCCTTGCGCCTGCTTTTGGCCGGAACCGTACCCGCTAAATTTTTTACTCACGATTTAACGACATAAAGGAGAAGTCATGGGCTCGATGCGTGAGTTGTCTCCCCATCCGCAGTGGGTGGATTCTTTGCATGGATACGTCAAACCCTACTGGGACGAGCTGCTGGGGGGGGATTGGGCAGAGGGAGTGGCGAACACGCGTCTGACGGTGCGCGAGATG
>DASRFY010000105.1:0-13414 GCA_035651315.1 Burkholderiales bacterium | reverse complement strand
CAGAACATGCGCGCCGCGGACAGCGCTTCGGTTTCGCCGAGCGCGATGCGCGCCTGGATCGCATCGCAGGCAAGCTCGGCGTCGTCCGTTGCGGACAGCCTCGCGTATTCGTGCACGAAACCATCCCATGCCTGCTGTCTGGCGAGCTGGCGCAGCCAGTCGGCGCGCAGCCGGTCCCCGATCAGGCTGCCTTCGTTCTGCGCCAGGAAGGCCTGGATTTCGTCGGCGGAAACGGAGTCGATGTGCATCCGCAGCTGCCAGTAGCGCGCATAGGGCTCGAGCGGATGACCGGCCAGCTCTGCCAGCCGGGCTTCGAGTCGCGGCGCGTCGCCGCGCTGGAACGCCTCGCGCGCGTCGAGAAAAGCCTCATCCTGCGATGCCGCAACGGCAGCGCCGGTCCACAGCATCAGGACAGGCAGCAGTACCTTCATCAATCTCCGCGCGGGCGAACCTTTTCAAGCCGCAGTTTTTACTGCGGAATTATAGGGGCGGGGAGCCCTCTCTGGCGAGTGAAAAAGCTCAAGCGAGGAACAGCGAGTACGCCGGGTTGTGCGACTCTTCCCAGAAGGCGTATCCGAGCCGGGCGAGAAAACGACGGAACGCCGTCTTGTCGTGCGGCGGCACCTGGATGCCGGCGAGCACGCGGCCGTAATCCGCGCCGTGATTGCGGTAGTGGAACAGGCTGATGTTCCAGTCGTGCGACATGCTGTTCAGAAAGCGCATCAGCGCGCCCGGGCGTTCCGGAAACTCGAAGCGGTACAGCAGCTCGTTTTGCACCTGCGGCGCGCGTCCGCCGACCAGGTGACGCACGTGCAGCTTGGCCATTTCGTTGTCCGACAGATCCTGGGTAGGCAGCCCGCGAGCGCGCAGCCGGCGGACGAGCACCTCGGTCTCGCGCCTGTCGTGCACCTGCACGCCGACGAATACGTGCGCCACGCTCGGATCGGCGTAGCGGTAGTTGAACTCGGTAACGTTGCGCGGCCCGAGCAGCGCGCAGAACCGCTTGAAGCTTCCGGGTCGCTCCGGGATGGTGACGGCGAGAATCGCTTCCCGCGCCTCTCCCAGCTCGGCGCGCTCGGCGACGAAGCGCAATCGCTCGAAATTCATGTTGGCGCCGGAGGCGATGGCGACCAGGGTGCGGCCGGTCGCGCGCTGCCGCTCGCTCCAGGCCTTGGCGCCGGCGACGGCCAGCGCGCCGGCCGGCTCCAGGATCGAGCGCGTATCCTCGAACACGTCCTTGATCGCGGCGCAGATCGCGTCGTTGTCCACCAGCACCATTTCGTCGACGTAGCGGCGCGCGAGCCGGAAGGTCTCGCGCCCGACCTGCTTGACCGCCACGCCGTCGGCGAACAGCCCGACCTGCGGCAGGCGCACGCGGCGGCCCGCGGCGAGCGAGCGGGCCATGGCGTCGGCGTCCACCGGTTCCACGCCGATGATGCGGATCCAGGGCCGCAGCCGCTTCACATAGGCGGCCACGCCGCCGATCAGTCCGCCGCCGCCCACGGCGACGAAGAGGGCGTCGATCGGACCGCTCCACTGGCGCAGGATCTCCATGCCGATGGTTCCCTGTCCGGCGATCACCTCGGGATCGTCATAGGGATGGACGAAGCTGAGCCGGCCGCGCCGCGCGATGCGATTCGCCTCGCCGTAGGCCTCGTCGTAGGAATCCCCGTGCAGCAGCACCGTCGCGCCGCGCGCCGCGACGGCGGAGATCTTGATCTGCGGCGTGGTGGCCGGCATCACGATGGTCGCGCGGCAGGAAAGCCGCTGCGCGGCGAGCGCCACGCCCTGCGCGTGATTTCCCGCCGAGGCGGCGATGACGCCGCGCCTGAGCTGCTTCGCGGACAGATTCGCCATCTTGTTATAGGCGCCGCGCAGCTTGAACGAAAACACCGGCTGCATGTCCTCGCGCTTGAGCAGCACGCGGCAGCCGAGTCTCGCCGAGAGCGCCGGGGCCGGCTCGAGCGGGGATTCGACGGCCACGTCGTAGACGCGCGCCGCGAGGATGCGTTCGAGGTAGTCGTCCTTCATCGGGAATTCCGTGCCGGGATGCTGGTGTCGGATACACCTTGACGCTATCCTAGCTCCAACTGCGAGAGCGCGCGATGAACAAAGAGCAACGCAAGCTCGCCGCCGCGAAGGCGGCGATCGCCCATGTGCCGGAAGGCACGGTGGTAGGCGTGGGCACCGGCTCGACCGCGAATTATTTCATCGACGAGCTGGCGAAGATGCAAGGCCGCATCGAGGCGGCGGTGGCGAGCTCGGAGGCGAGCGCCGCCCGTCTCAAGGCGGCCGGAATTCGCGTCGTCGACCTGAACTCCGTCACCGAGCTGCCGGTCTACGTCGATGGGGCGGACGAAATCACGCGGCACCTGCACATGATCAAGGGCGGCGGCGGGGCGCTCACCCGCGAGAAGATCGTCGCGGCGGTAGCGCGAACCTTTGTCTGCATCGCCGACGACTCCAAGCTGGTCGACGTGCTGGGAGCGTTTCCCCTGCCGGTGGAGGTGATCCCGATGGCCCGGTCCTACGTCGCGCGCGAGCTGGTCGGGCTCGGCGGCCGTCCCGAGCTGCGGCAGGGATTCGTCACCGACAACGGCAACGTCGTTCTCGACGTGCGCGGGCTCGAAATTCTCGATCCGGTCGACCTCGAGGGCAGGATCAACCAGATCGTCGGCGTGGTGACCAACGGGCTTTTTGCCCGGCGCGGCGCCGATCTCGCCTTGATCGCGGGCGCGCAGGGCGTGCGCACCTTGACCGCGCGGCTTGCGGCGTGAAAACTTCCTGTAACCTGCGCGCGCTAGCCTGCCCTGTCCTGCGCACAGCACTACGTTTCGAGGAGGGTCCTTCCCGTGCCTACCACCAGCGAACATACCTCTAAGCAGTTCGACGCCGAGCTCGAGGCGGTGCGCGCGCGCGTGCTGCAGATGGGCGGGCTGGTCGAGGAGCAGATCAAGACCGCCGTCGATGCGCTGATCGCGGGCGACCTCAAGCTGTGCGACCACGTCGAACAGAACGACCACCTGGTCAATGGCCTCGAAGTGGGCATCGACGAGGACGTGAGCACCATCATTGCCCGGCGCCAGCCGGCCGCCGGCGACCTGCGCATGCTGATGACGGTGGTCAAGACCATCACCGATCTGGAGCGCATCGGCGACGAGGCGGCGAAAATCGCGCGCATGGCGAAGCTCATCTATTCTTCCGACCGCCTGCAGCAGCCGCGCATGGTCGAGGTCCGGCGCATGTCGCAGGTGGCGCTGCAGATGTTGCGCAAGTCCCTGGATGCGTTCGCGCGCCTGGACGTCGCCGCCTCCGCCGACGTGGTGCGCCAGGACGCGCAGGTCGACGAGGAATTCCGCGGCGTCCTGCGCCAGCTCATCACCTTCATGATGGAGGATCCGCGCACCATTTCCGTCTCGATCGAGCTGCTGTTCATCGCCAAGGCGATCGAGCGCATCGGCGACCACGCCAAGAACATCTCCGAGTACGTCATCTACATGGTCAAGGGCAAGGACGTACGCCACGTCACGCTCGAGGAGATCGAGCGCGAGGTGATGGGCTGACCGGCTCCCGTCTTTCCCGCCGCGCCGCGATGCGGACGCGGTAACATGTCCAGGGTGCCGGCGGATTCGCCCGCGCGGCCCGCACCGGGATGCAGGAAAACTCCACCATCGCCGCGGTCGATCTGGGCTCGAACAGCTTCCGGCTTCAGCTCGGACGCGTGGTCGACGACCAGATCTATCCTCTCGACTCGCTGCGCGAGCCGGTGCGGCTCGCCGCCGGGCTCACCGCCGACAAGCGGCTGGACGACGCCGCGCAAAGTCGCGCAATCGATGCCTTAAAGCGTTTCGCCGAGCGGCTGCGCGGCCTTCCTTCCGCCGCAGTGCGCGCCGTGGGCACCAACACTTTGCGGGTAGCGAAGAACTCGCGCGAGGTCGTGCCGCGTCTCGAGCAGGCGCTCGGATTCCCGATCGAAATCGTCGCCGGCCGGGAAGAGGCGCGGCTGATCTACCTCGGCGTGGCGCACAGCCTGCCGGCGAGCCAGGAAAAGCGCCTGGTGGTGGACATCGGCGGCGGTTCCACCGAGTTCGTCATCGGCGCCGGACATCAACCGCACCGGCTGGAGAGCCTGTACATGGGCTGCGTGAGCTGGAGCCTGAAATTCTTTCCCGACGGCCGGCTCTCGAAGTCGAACTTGAAGCAGGCCGAACTCGCCGCCCGCATCGAGCTCGAGACCATACGCAGGCAATTCACTGCGAAACATTGGCAGCAGGCGGTCGGCTCTTCCGGCACTGCGCGCGCTCTGGGCGACGTCCTGGAGGCATACGGCTGGAGCGCTTCCGGCATCAGCCGCGACGGGCTGGAGAAGCTGCGCGCAGCGCTCATCAAGGCGGGCAGCCTCGATCGGCTCGACCTGCCCGGGTTGAAGGCGGACCGCATCCCGGTGTTCCCCGGCGGCTTCGCCATCATGTCGGCGATCTTCTCCGAGCTCGGCGTCGAGCAGATGAGTATCGCAAGCGGCGCGATGCGCCAGGGCATCCTCTGGGACATGATCGGACGCGCGCACCACAAGGACATGCGCGAGCTCACCGTGCGCCAGTTCATGAAGCGCTATCACGTCGATACGGTGCAGGCGTATCGGGTCGAGCGGCTGGCGGTGAAGCTCTTCGAGCAGCTCGCCGCCGGCGACGAGGAGCAGCTCGCGTACCAGATGCAGCTGCTGTCCTGGGCCGCCCGCCTGCACGAGATCGGGCTCACCGTGGCGCACAGCGGCTACCACAAGCACTCGTCCTACATCCTCGCCAACGCCGACATGCCGGGCTTCTCGAAGATGGAGCAGCAGCATCTTTCGCTGCTCGTGCTCGCGCACCGCGGGTCGCTGGACAAGCTGCGCGGATTGGTGGCGGCCGAGCCCGACTGGACGCTGCTGATCGCGCTGCGGCTGGCGGCGCTGCTGCACCGCAGCCGCAGCGACGTGCGTTTGCCCGCGATCCATGCCGCGAAGCACAAGTCGAACTACACGCTGGAGCTCGACGTCGGCTGGCTTGCGCAGAATCCGCTCACCGTCGCGGAGCTGCGCGGCGAAATCAAGGGCTGGAACAAGCTCGGCATCGAGCTTTCGGTCCCCCAGCTCGCCGAAGCGGAGTCGGCCAGCGACGCGCTCGCTGCCGAGTGACGGCGCGGGTGATCCAGTGATTCAGTGAGGCGGCGGAAATCTTTCAGCCCTTGGCGGCCGTTCCGCCTTTGTCGATGCACTGCTCCTCGCTCAGCGAGACCCATCCCTGGCCCTTGCAGGCGTTCTGGCCGTGGCAACTGTTGCTGGCGGTCGCGCACTCGCTCTTGCCCTTGCAGGCATTGACGCCGGCGCATTGCACTTTGGCTTCGCTCTTTTCCGCCGCCGGCGCCTCGGACGCTACGGTGAGGAACAGTTGCGCCGCCGCGACGGCAAGCGCCGCGCCCGACAGGACCCGGAGCGGTCTTGCTTTCCTTTCTTCCATCGACTTACCCCTTTGCGGAACCGGTTGACGACACTTTACAGCCGGAACGAGCTTCCATTCGGTGCAAGGACCTGCGCGGAAGCAGGCGTATCCCGAACGACATGTCCCGCTCGTCGCGGCGCGGCTTGATTAGAGGCTGGCGGGTTGTCCCGCGCCCCCTTGTCGGCCTGGAGCGGAATCAAGCCGCAAAAATACACGGCGACGATGGATCAGGAAATACGCCGCCGGCAGCACCATCATCGACAGCAGCGGCGCGGTGACCATCCCGCCCACCATCGGGGCGGCAATGCGCCGCATTACCTCCGAGCCGGTGCCCGTGCCCCACATGACCGGCAGCAGACCGGCAATGATCACGGCGACCGTCATGGCAATCGGCCGCACCCGGAGCGCCGCTCCTTCGACGATCGCTCGCGCGAGCTGCTGGGCGTCGTTGAGCTGTCCCTCCTTTTCGCGGTCGACCACCGCCTGGTTCACGTAGATCAGCATCACCACCCCGATCTCCGCCGCCACGCCGCCGAGCGCGATGAACCCCACGGCGGAGGCGATGGACATGTTGTAGCCGAGCAGGAAAATGAGCCAGAAGCCGCCCACCAAGGCAAACGGCAGCGTCGCCATGATCAGCAGCGCTTCGAGGAAACGCCGGAAAGTCAGATACAGCAGGATGAAGATGATGAGCAGCGTGGCCGGAACCACGATCTTGAGCTTGGCGGTGGCGCGCTCCAGGAATTCGAACTGGCCGGACCAGGAAAGGGAGGTGCCCGGTGGGAGCCGGATCGCCTGGGCCACGACCTGCTGCATCTCGCGCACCGCGGAACTGAGATCGCGCCCGTGCAGGTCGATGTACACCCAGCCCGAGAGCCGGGCGTTCTCGCTCTTCAGCATCGGCGGGCCGTCGGCTACGCCGATCGCCGCCACATCGCCGAGGCGGATCTGCGCGCCGCGCTCGGTGAGCACCGACAGATCGCGAATCTTCTCGATCGAATCGCGCAGCTCGCGCGGATAGCGCACGTTGATGGGAAAGCGCTGCAGCCCCTCGACCGTCTCGCCGATGTCGTCTCCGCCGATCGCCGCCGAAACGATGGTCTGCACGTCGGCGATGTTCAGTCCGTAGCGTGCCGCCCGGTCGCGGTCGATCCTGACATCGATGTAACGCCCGCCGGCAAGACGCTCGGCGAACGCCGAGGTCACGCCCGGCACTGTCTTCACTGCGCGCTCGATCTGCGCCGCGATACGGTCGACTTCCAGCAGGTCGGTGCCGGCGACTTTCACACCCACCGGGCTCTTGATGCCGGTGGCGAGCATGTCGATGCGGTTGCGGATCGGCGGCACCCAGATGTTGGACAAACCCGGCACCTTCACGATGCGGTCCAGCTCCTCGACCAGCCTGTCCGGGGTCATGCCGGGCCGCCACTGCCCGCGCGGCTTGAACTGGATGGTGGTCTCGAACATCTCCAGCGGCGCCGGGTCGGTCGCGGTATCCGCGCGCCCGGCCTTGCCGAACACGCTGGCGACTTCGGGCACGGTCTTGATCAGCCGGTCGGTCTGCTGCAGCAGTTCGGACGCCTTTCCGGCGGACAGGCCGGGCAGCGCCGAGGGCATATAGAGCAGATCGCCCTCGTCGAGCGGCGGCATGAATTCGCCGCCGATGCGCGCCGCGGGATACGCGGTCGCGAGCAGGATCGAGAGCGCGACCATGAGCGTGGTCTTGGGAAAGGCCAGCACCTTGTCGAGCAACGGCCGATAAAGCGCGATGAGCGCGCGGTTGAGCGGATTTTTCCTTTCTTCGGGAACCTTGCCGCGGATGAGATAGCCCATCAGCACCGGGACCAGCGTCACCGCCAGCCCGGCGGCGGCGGCCATGGCGTAGGTCTTGGTGTAGGCGAGCGGGGAGAACAACCGGCCCTCCTGCGCTTCCAGCGTGAACACCGGGATGAAGGAGAAGGTGATGATCAGCAGCGAGGTGAACAGCGCCGGTCCCACCTGCGCCGCGGCGTCCCCGATTACATTCCACTGGGCGCCACCGGCAAGTTGCTCTCCCGGATGCGCGCGGTGCCAGGCCTCGATGCGCTTGTGCGCGTTCTCGATCATCACCACCGCCGCATCGACCATCGCGCCGATGGCGATGGCGATGCCTCCGAGCGACATGATGTTCGCGTTCACCCCCTGGTAGACCATCACGATGAACGCCATCAGCACGCCGAGCGGTAGCGAGACGATGGCGACGAAAGCCGAGCGCAGATGGAACAGGAACACCACGCAGACCAGCGCGACGACGATGAACTCCTCGATGAGCTTGTGCCCGAGGTTCTCGACTGCGCGCTTGATGAGGCTGGAACGGTCGTAGGTGGGGACGATCTCCACGCCCGGCGGCAGGCTCGATTTCAGTTCCTCCAGTTTTGCCTTCACCGCGTCGATCGTCTCCAGCGCGTTCTTGCCCGAGCGCATTACGATCACGCCGCCGGCGACTTCGCCTTCGCCGTCCAGCTCGGCGATGCCGCGCCGCATTGCCGGCCCGACCTGGATGCGCGCCACGTCGCCCAGCCGCACCGGCACTCCTGCGTCGGTCGTCGTCAGGGGAATCGCGCGGAAATCCGCGAGCGACTGCAGATAGCCGGAAGCGCGCACCATGTACTCCGCCTCCCCCAGTTCCAGCACCGATCCGCCGGTTTCCTGGTTCGCTTTCTGGATGGCGTCGATCACCCTGCCGTGGGGGATGTTGTAGGCGCGCAGGCGATCGGGGTCGAGGACTACCTGGTACTGGCGTACCATGCCGCCCACGCTCGCCACCTCCGAGACGTTGGGCACCGTCTTCAACTCGTATTTGAGGAACCAGTCCTGCAGGGCACGCAACTGCGACAGGTCCATCGTGCCGCTCTTGTCGACGAGCGCGTATTCGTACACCCAGCCCACGCCGGTCGCATCGGGACCGAGCGCGGTCCTTGCCTGCGCAGGCAGCCTCGACTGCACCTGGTTCAGGTACTCCAGCACCCGCGAGCGCGCCCAGTACGGATCGGTGCCGTCCTCGAACAGGACGTAGACGAACGAATCGCCGAACATCGAGTAGCCGCGGACCGTCTTCGCGCCGGGCACCGACAGCATGGTGGTCGCGAGCGGATAGGTCACCTGGTTCTCGACGATCTGCGGCGCCTGTCCCGGAAACGTGGTGCGGATGATTACCTGCACGTCGGACAGATCGGGAATCGCGTCCAGCGGCGTCCTGAGCATCGCCCATACGCCCCAGGCGGAAACCATCAGCGTGGCGAGCAGCACCAGGACGCGGTTGGCGATCGACCAGCGTATCAATCTGGCGATCATGGCTTGGGTTCTTTCCCTTGCACCTGGCTGCGAGCGGCCTGCCCGGGTGCGTTCAGCCGCTCCAGCGTGGTCTTCAGGCTTGCCTCGGAATCGATCAGGAACTGCCCGGAGGCCACGACTTTCTGCCCTGCATCCAGTCCCTTGCGGATCTCGGTCGCGTCCCCGCCATCGCGCCCCACCTCCACCTCCACCGGCCGGAACTTGCCGTCCCCGTCGGCCAGGATCACGACGTTGCGCTTGCCGGTGTAGATCACCGCCTCGGCGGGCACCAGCAGCGCGCGTTGTTCGCGGCCGTCGAACTCGAGCCGCGCGAACATGCCGGGCTTGAGCAATCCGCCTGGATTGGCGAGCACAATGCGCGCTTTGATCGTGCGCGTAGTCGGATTGACGTCCGGCAGCAGCGCGGCGACCTTGCCTTTGAAGACCTTGTCCGGGAAGGCGGCGGTGCGTCCCTGCACCGGCGCGCCGGGACGCACGAGCGCGGCCTGCGTCTCCGGCACTTCCGCGTTGACCCACACCGTCCCGATCGGCGCGAGCTTGAACAGCGTCATCCCGGGACTGACCGCCATGCCTTCGCGCACGCCCAGCTCCCAGACGACGCCGGCGTCCGGTGCGTACAGGGTCACGCGTGGATCCGCGTTTCCTTCGCGCTCCAGCTTCCGGATCTGGTCCTCGGAGATGCCGAGCAGCGTGAGGCGCTCGCGCGCCGCTTCTGCGAGCGCAGCGGCCCCCGGCTGCCGGCTGCGCTTCAGGACCAGATACTCGTTTTCCGCCGACAGCCAGTCCGGCGCGTACAGATCGATCAAGCGCTGGCCGCGTTTCACCGGATCGTACTGGGCCGTGACGTAGAGCTTTTCGACGTAGCCGCTGGCGCGCGACTGCACCGTGGTGATGCCGCGCTCGTCGATGCCGACTGCTCCGACTGCGGAGAAGCCCGTGTCGAGGGCGCCTTCCTTCACCTCTGTGGTGCGGATGCCGAGATTCTGGATCGTGCGCGGGCTGATCGTGACGCCGCCCGCGTCGCTCGCCTCGTCGGCGTAGACCGGGACCAGATCCATATCCATGAAAGGGGACTTGCCCGGCCTGTCGAACTTCTGACCCGGCACCATCGGATCGTGCCAGTACAGCACCTTGCGGCCGGACTTGGGATCGACCTTGTCTGCCGATGCCGGCGATGGCGTGCCGGTCGAAGAGGCGGCGGTCAGCGCCTCCTGCGCGCTTGCCAGCGTCATCGGTTCGTCCAGGCGATGCATCGCGAGCCAGTACCCGCCGCTCAAACCGAGTCCCAGCAGCAGATGCGCGCCGAGAACCAGCAGGGATGTATTGCGCTTCATTTGTCTTCTCCTTTCGCCGGCAGGAAGTAGAGCAGTTGCGCGTAAGCAAGCCCGCCGTCCTGCGCCAGTTGCGCCTGCTGCAGCTTGAGGTCCAGCACATCGCGCCGCGCCATGAGCACTGCGGCGAGGTCGCCGCGCCCGCCGCGGTACGCGGCGAGCGCCGTCTTGACGCGCTCCTGCGCGAGCGGCAACAGCGATTCGTCGAACAGCTTGAGCCTCGAGTTGGCCGCCTCCCATTCCGCCCACGCCGCTCGCGCTTCCGCGAGGTGCTGGCGGATGGCGTCGTCCTTGAGCTGTTGCGCCTGATCGATCTGCGCCGCCCGGGCGGCGATGTCGCGGTCCTGGCGGTTGCGCTGGAACAGCGGCAGGTCGAGCGATACCTGCACCGAGACCATGTTCGAGTAGGCCGGCCCGCGCTGCGCATAGGCGAGTTCCAAGCTCCAGTCCGGCTTGACCGATGCCCTGGCGAGCGCCGCCTCGGCTTTTGCCATGTCTATCTGGCGGTCGAGCGACTCCACGTGCGGATGGTGCGCGATGTGATCGGCCAGCACCCCGGCATCCGCGGGCACGGCGGGCGGCGTGAATTGCGCCAGCGGACGTTCGGACATCTGCCCGAGCCAGCGCGAAAGCGCGGCCTTGGCCCGCGCCGCCTGCTTGTCGAACTCCGCCTTGCGATCCAGCAGGGATTGCATGCTGAGCTGGATCGAGAGCAGATCGCCGGGAACCGCCTTGCCGGCTTTCACGCTCGCCTGCAGAGCATCGCGCTGCAACTGCGTCTCGGCGAACTGCTCCGCGACCACCGCGCCCATGCGTTCGGCGAAATACCTTTGCAGCCAGGCGGTGGCGACGTCGCGGCGCAGCGCGGCGCGCAGGTCGACGAGCATCAGTTTCTCCCGCGCCGCCGCGCGTTCGGCCAACTGTTGCCGGAGTTCGCGTTTTTCGGCGCGAGGAAAGTCCTGCATGACGCCGATCTTGCGCATGGTCATGAAATCTTCGGTCAGGCTGTACGCCTGCGGGCCGTTCACCGGCAGGTTGTCGACACCGAAGAACAGTTTCGGATCCGGCAGCTCGCGGGCCGAGACGATCGCCTGTTCCGCGGCCGCGATGCCGGAACGCTGGGCGGCGAGCTGCGGCGATTGCTCGCCCGCCAGCCGTAACGCCTCGTCGAGCGAAAGGGTCTGCGCCTGCGCCAGCGACGCTGCCGGCATCAGGGCGGCAACGAGCGCAACGCGCAGTCGCGCCCGCATACGAGCATGAAACACGGAAACCTCCGGAGAAAAAAATCAGGGCTGCCGCGCGGTCGCGCGGCGCGATGACTCTCCGGAGGCGTTACAGCAGCAGGCTACAGAAGAGGATCGGGGCGGGAGGATCGGAGGCGCAGTCAGGGGCCAGCGCGCTCGCGCTTGCGGGCCGAACCGAAGCCGGCAGCGCGACCAGGAGCGCCACGGCCGCTGGCGCAGGGGGCACCGCGAGTTGGACAGACGAGAGGTTCTGGTCGGCGGCGGTACATTGCGCCAGACAGCTCGAGGTGGTTTTCCCGTCGTTGCAGCCGGGCATCGGTTCGGATGCCACGGCGGCCGCCGGGCTGCTCTGCACGTGCACGCAGGCCTCGATCGCATACACCGACTGGGCGAACAGCATTGCCGCGGCAAGCAGCCCTGCCGTCGCGCTGCGGATGGATCGTCTGAGAAACGCCATGTCCCGAATATACGGAATAAACTGCGGGGCGGATTCTACGGCATCGGACCCTGGCAGTCGACCAAAGTTTCAGACGGATCAAAGAGCGGGCATATCCTTTACCGATGGACGAGACCTCAGTGCATGCCAGGACCCGCGCCTCGCACAGACGCGATTTCATTGCGCGTTATCTCGGGTTGACCGTCGCCGGCCAACTGGTCTGGGAAGGCCTGCAGTTGCCGCTCTACGGCCTCTGGTCTGAAGCCTCGCCCGGTGCGATGGCCTTTGCCGTATTGCATTGCACGTTGGGCGACGTGGCGATTGCGGCGGCCAGTCTGGCTCTGGCTGCAGTCCTGTTGGGCGACTCTCGATGGCCAGAGGACTACCGCAGCTACCGGCGCGTGGCGGTAGCGACAGTCGTTTTCGGCGTTGCGTATACCGTCTTCAGCGAATGGATCAACGTGTCCGTTCGCGGTAACTGGACTTATTCGCCCCTGATGCCCACGCTGCCCGTCCTCGGCACCGGGCTGTCGCCGCTTGCGCAGTGGCTGCTCGTACCTTGGGGCGTTTTTTTTCTTGCCAGACGAGGAATGCGGATTCACTTCCAGCCCGGCGGTGGATAGACTGTGAATGCGAGCCGTACCGCCGGATGCGTCGGCGCGACGATGAAAGAAGTCGATCATGCCGCCCGGTGTTGCAACAGTCGTACGGGCTTTGGAACTTGAATAGCCGGGCGCTGCCCAACGAGCACGCTCCAGCGGGTCTTCTCAACGATGCGTCGAACGGTTTTTGCCGCCCTGTTGCTGTTCTCGCAGCTATTACCGGCTGCTTCGATATGCCAGGCAGGTTTGCTTCAGGCGGGCGCACCGGCCGTCGGTGCGGGATATCTCGATGCCCGGGCGCAGGAAGCGCCATCCTTGGGCGGTGACGAAGTCGTTTGCTGTGCGGCGGGTCCGAACGGTGTTGTTTTCGGCTCTCCTCCCGCCCCATCGCCTTCGGCCCAGTTCGCAGCCGCACCTGTCCGGGGTCTCATCGCCGGCGTTGTCCATTCACGGCGGGGCGCGGGCCGCGCATCCGCCGTCGACTGTTCTCCACACCCACCCTTCGTCGTGCTTTTCCGCCGCTACCTGATTTAGGAGCTGGCATCCACGGGTTTGCTGCGCGCGCTTGCTGCGTGCGTTCGCCTCTGTATTACCAAAGGTAAACGCCAGTCGCGCGAAATCGGGATTGGTCCGCCTGTTGCCTGCCATTCGCTATTCCCGACCGGCCGCAAGCGGAACACACCCGCGAGCGTGTGACGAGACGGGTGGCTCTTGGTCGGAAGCCTTATACGGTCATGAAGTGGGAAAGAAGGACTATGCGGTCCGCCTCGGCAGGGAAAGGAAGACGAACGTTGAGCGCCGTTCCTGCAAGTGGAAATTCCGCTCCAGCACGGTTGGCTGCGGTGACCGCGCTCGCCTTGGCGCTTGTTGCGTGTCACGGCGAAGACTCCAGCAACGAATTCCGGTCCACGGATGTCACGGGGGCAGAGTGGGGACGGGCATTTCACTTGACGGATCACACCGGCGCCGCGCGCAGCCTCGAGGATTT
>DASRFY010000104.1:0-17076 GCA_035651315.1 Burkholderiales bacterium | reverse complement strand
AGGGCGCGTGGGGAGCCGGACGCATCGAGCTGGTGCAGATTCCGGTTCCCGACGAAACCAACGATAATATCGTCGCCTACTGGGTGCCCGACAATCCGCCGCCGCCCCTGCAACCGTACGATTTCGAGTACCGGGTGCTGTGGCAGAAGGATCCCGACACGCGGCCGCCGCTGTCCTGGGTCACGCAGACGCGCCGCGGCCGCGGCTATCCGCATGCAGCCGACGGCAGCATGGGAATTGTCGTAGACTTCGACGGTACGGCGCTCAAGGCGCTGCCGGCGGACGCGAAGCTCGAAGCGCTCGTGTCGGCCGACGCCAACGGCGAAATCCTGCAGCGCAGTTTCTATCGCAATGAAGTCACCGGCGGCGAGCGCCTCGTCCTGCGCCTGCGCCGCGTGGACGACAAGAAACCGGTCGAGCTGCGCGGCTACCTGCACAACGGCAACGATACTGTGTCCGAGACATGGAGTTACATCCTACCCGGCGACTGAGCGACGGACTCAAGCCGTCGCAGGCGTGCAGGCGCTACCTTTACCGCCTGCCGATCGGCTCCGAGCAGAGGCGCGAGCTGCTGCTTCGTGCCGCGAGAGGCGGCGAGTCCGATCCGCGCGCCGAGATGATCGAAGTGCATCGAGCGCTCGCCGCGCACCGCGTCGAGGAAGGCAACCCGGCATACGACTCCGTCCGCCGCCGCCTCGAACTCGCCTATGGGCTGCCGCACGAGGCCGCCGCGCCGGTGATCGCGAGCGATGCGCAGGGCAGGGTGCGCGTGGTGACGACCCCGCCGCTGGAGCGGACCTCGATGGTGCCGGGGTCGTGGCCGCCCAGGATGTTCTGGTCCTTGCGCCGCAAGGGCAATCGTACGGCCGGCAACGCCGATCGAGGATCGCACACCGCGGCGCGCGCATCTGCCGACTCTCCGGATCCGCGCGGCCGCTGGCATTACGCCGGCATGTTCCGGCGCATCGTCCTGGGCCTGGTGCTGTTCGCGCAGACTTTCCTCGCGACCGACTTCATGACCTCGGTGCTGCCGTACCACGGCCGTCAGCCGCTGGAGGTCGGCATCCTGGTCCTGTTCGCGATCCTGTTCTGCTGGGTTTCTTCCGGCTTCTGGACCGCGGTCATCGGCTTCGTGCTGCTGCTGTTCGGGCGCGACCGCCACGCCATATCGCGCAGCGCGGCCGGCGACGCGCCGATCGACCCCCGCGCCCGCACCGCGATCGTGATGCCGATCTGCAACGAGAATGTGTCGCGCGTGTTCGCGGGCCTGCGCGCGACCTACGAGTCTCTCTCGCGAACCGGCGCGTTGTCGCACTTCGATTTCTTCGTTCTGAGCGACAGCGGCGATCCGGACGCGCGCATCGCCGAAACCGAGGCCTGGCTGAAGATGTGCCGCGAGGTCGGCGGCTTCGGGCGCGTCTTCTACCGCTGGCGCCAGCATCGGATCAAGCGCAAGAGCGGGAACATCGCCGATTTCTGCCGCCGCTGGGGAAGCAATTACCGCTACATGGTGGTGCTGGATGCCGACAGCGTGATGAGCGGCGAGTGCCTGGCGAAGCTGGTGCGCATGATGGAAGCGAACCCCAACGCCGGCATCATCCAGACCGCGCCGCGCGCCGCCGGCCGCGACACGCTCTATGCGCGCATCCAGCAGTTCGCGAACCGCGTCTATGGACCCCTGTTCGTCGCCGGCATGCACTTTCTGGAGCTGGGCGAAGCGCACTACTGGGGCCACAACGCGATCATCCGGGTCGCGCCCTTCATCCGGCACTGCGCGCTCGGCCGGCTGCCCGGCCGCGGCAAGCTCTCGGGCGAGATCCTGTCGCACGATTTCGTCGAAGCCGCGCTGATGCGCCGCGCGGGATGGGCGGTGTGGCTCGCCTACGACCTGCCGGGCAGCTACGAGGAGATGCCGCCCAATCTGGTCGACGAGCTCAAGCGCGACCGCCGCTGGTGCCAGGGCAACCTCATCAACGCCCGCATGCTGCTGGCCGAGGACATGCATCCGTCTCACCGTGCGGTGTTCGCGACCGGCGTGATGGCCTACCTTTCCGCGCCGCTGTGGTTCGCGTTCCTGATGCTATCCACCGCGCTGCTCGCCGTGCACACGCTGATCCCGCCGCAGTACTTCGTTCAGCCGGGACAGCTCTTTCCCTTGTGGCCGGAGTGGCACCTGGAATGGGCGCTCGGCCTGTTCAGCGCCACCGCCACGCTGCTGTTTCTGCCCAAGGTCCTGAGCGTCGTCCTGATCTGGACGCAAGGCGCGATGCGCTTCGGCGGCGCGCTGCGCCTGGCGCTCAGCATGCTGGCGGAGCTGTTTTTCTCCGTTCTGCTGGCGCCGATCCGCATGCTGTTCCACGCGCAGTTCGTGCTGGCTGCGCTGTTCGGCTGGTCGATCCAGTGGAAGTCGCCACCGCGCGAAGACGCCGAGACCACTTGGAGCGAGGCGCTGCGCCGCCACGGCCTGCATACGCTGCTCGGCGTCGTGTGGGCCGGCGGTGTGTACTGGCTCAGTCCTTCGTTCCTGTGGTGGCTGCTGCCGGTGGTCGGTGCGTTGATGCTGTCGATTCCGATCTCCGTCTATTCCAGCCGCATCGCTCTCGGCCGCCGGCTGCGCAGAAGGAGATTTTTCCTGATCCCGGAAGAATCCTCGCCGCCGCAGGAGCTGCGGCGGACCCGCAAGTGCCTCCGATCCGCCGCCGCCGCGCCCGATTTTGTCGACGCGGTCGTCGACCCCGTGATCAACGCGCTGGCTTGTTCGTCCGGCGTGGCCCGCCTGAGGCAACCGGCCGCGGTGCGCGACGTGCACCTGCGACTGGTGCAGGAGGCGCTGGCGAACGGTCCCGATGCGCTGACCGCGCGCCGGAGGATGGCGTTGCTTGGCAATCCGGTCGCCCTCTCCCGGCTGCATTTCGAGGTCTGGGCATCCCCGGACGCGCATCCCGCATGGCTCGCGGCGCGCGATCGCAAGGACGACAGCGCGACGGCGCCCCGACTCGGCATACCCGCGGCGGTGCCCTATGGCGTGCCGCAACTCAATCACGGCTGACGGCAGCTGGCGTTCGACTAAAGAATTCCTTGCCCGCAGGACACGGAGAAAGACGAGATACAAACCACCAAGGCACAAAGACATCAAATGGATTGCAGCCGCGCAGGCTGCCATCGGGAGGGGGTCATGAGAAAACAGATCGTTCTGGCCGGCGCACTGCTGGCAATCGCAACGGCCGCGGCGGCGCATCACGGCCGCCTGCAGGAGCATCTGCTCAAGGTGGATGTGACGAGCGCGGGGCGCTTCGCCGCGGGTGGCGAAGGCTTCGTGCGCACCGCGGGCCAAGCTCCGGTGCGAGGCACGGCCGCTCTTCTCGAAGCGACCGACCGCGTGCCGCTGCGAATCGGCGAGCGGTTCGGTTTCTGCTTCGAAGTGAGCGGATTTCTCGAGGACGGCGAGGGCGAATTGCAGAAGATCGTCACCCATCCGGCGGTCGCCGTCGGCGGCGCAAGAGTCGAGGGCTTCGTGCAGGAGATCGCGCTCGATGTGACCGGCGGCAAGGCGTCCGCCTGCATCGGCCATACGCTCGCCACCGCGCAGGATCTGATCCCCGGTCGTTGGACGATCGCGCTGGGCGCCGGCGAGACCACGCTGGCCGAGCGCGCCTTCATCCTCGAGTGAGACGCCGCGGCCGCCGGCGCGCACGACGGGATATCGAGAGGCGCTTCTTCTATATTTGCCGCGCTCGAGCCGGTACGCGAGTAGCATAGAGGCTGCGTAGCGGAACGCCGAGACTGTTTGTTGTTCAAGCGCCCGCGGCCCGGTTCGAAGGGCGGCGGGCAACAGGAGCGATGGAGGAGACTATGCAAACTTTTGACGTGTTGATCGTCGGCGGTGGCGCCGCCGGCATCACGACTGCTGCAATCCTGCGCCGCCGTCGCCCGAGCCTGTCCATCGGGTTGGTGGAACCGAGCGAGGTGCATTACTACCAGCCCGCGTGGACCATCGTCGGCGGCGGGGTTTATCCGTTCGAGAAGACGCGCCGCCCCACCGCAGGCCTGATACCCTCGGGCGTGAAGTGGTTGAAGACGGCGGCCACCGCCTTCGAGCCGCAGACCAACGCGGTGGCGCTGGCCGACGGTTCCCGGGTGGGATACCGGATGCTGATCGCCTGTCCCGGCATCCAGAACGACTGGGACAAGGTCCAGGGGCTGCGCGACGTGCTCGGGCGCGACGGCGTGTGCTCCAACTACAGCGCCGACACCGTGCAATCCACCTGGCGCTTCGTCGACGGCTTCAAGGGCGGCACGGCGCTGTTCACCCAGCCGCCGGTGCCGTTCAAGTGCCCCGGCGCGCCGCAGAAGATCGCGTACCTCGCGGCCGATCGCTGGCGCAGGCGCGGCATGAAGAACTGCGACATGCATTTCCTGACTGCGACGCCCACCATGTTCGGCGTGCCGTATTTCGCCAAGGCGCTGGACAAGGTGATCGCGAGCTACGGCATCGTGCCGCACTTCCAGCACAACCTGGTCGCGGTGGACGCAGGAAAACGCGAAGCGACCTTCGAGGTCACCGCCTCCGACGGCCAGAAGTCCCGCATGACGATGCGCTACGACCTGCTGCACGTCAGCCCGCCGGAGAGCCCGCCCGCTTTCGTCAAGCAGTCGCCGCTCGCCAACCAGGCCGGCTACATCGACGTCGACCAGAACACGATGCGCAGCACGAAGTTCGAGAACGTCTACTCGCTGGGCGACGCGTGCTCGACGCCGAACAGCAAGACCGCGGCGGCGGTGCGCAAGCAGGCGCCGATCCTGGTCGACAACATGCTGGCGGCGATGGACGGCAAGGAGATGCCGAAGCGCTACGACGGCTACGCCTCCTGCCCGCTCACCACGTCTCTTGGCACGGTAATGCTCGCCGAGTTTATCTACGGCGGCAAAGTCACGCCCACCTTCCGGCTCGATCCTTCCAAGCCGCGCTGGATCTGGTGGTGGCTCAAGACCACCGGGCTGCCGTTCCTCTACTGGGAGATCATGCTCAAGGGCTACGACTTCATCGACATCCGCCACGGCGAGGACAAGGCGGCGCCGTTCCTGCAGCCGGCGTGAAAATCTCCTTCGCTACGGGAAAAAACAAAACCCGGCTGAACCACCAAGAGCACCAAGGTCGCCAGAAAGGCCGGGTTGAAAAAACGCGGGGAGCTTCGGCTCCCCGTTTTCTTTTGCAAGAGCGGGTGGACCGTGCCTGGCACACGCACACGTGCACACTGGTCTGGAGTCCCGGCAATGAGATGGCTGGAGACCTCGTACAGGAAAACCGTCGTCGTGCCCTGCACGGTCTTGGCGCCGAAAGCCGCTAATCGAGCAGATCGTCCAGCGCGGCCCGTTCGTGACGAATACCCGCGAGGAAATCGAGCGGGCGATCCGCGACCATCAAAGCGGCGCGTTGACGGTCAGGTCCACGACTTCGGCCTGAGTGATGCGCAGCAGCTCGGGATAGGTGAGTAGGAACACAGTATGCGGGTGGCCGGCGGCCGCCCACAGCTCGCCATAAGGGGAAAGCGACCGCTCGACAAATGTGCGCGGCGCGCCTGCGTGTCCGACCGGCGCCACGCCGCCGATCACGAAACCGGTCCGGCTGCGAACAAACTCCGCATCCGCTTGACAACCGGCTCCATCAGCAGCGCGGCGAGCCGCCCGGTATCGACGCGCCTCGCTCCCGAGGACATCACCAGCACAGCGCTGTCGCTGGTCTCGGCGCGGAACACCAGGGAATTCGCGATCTGCGCGACGTCGCAACCCAGGTATTCGGCGGCCGCCTTGGCGGTGCGCGCGGCGCCGGGCAGCTCCACGATCTGCGCCGACAAACCGAAGCGGGAAAGCGCCTCGCGCACGCGCGCCACGCTGGGAGAGCCCAGGACCGGAGAAGACATGCGTCCATGCTACGCCGGATACCCGTTACCGGCTGCGCGACCGGGCTGGCGGACGCTCGTGCGGAGGATGGCGCGCGGCGCGCGCACTGGGTCATTGCTTGACTTCTGCCGTTCCATGCGGGCAATGTGCGCAGCGATTGCCGGTCCTCGCTGTCGGCGAAGACGTCTTGGCACCGCAAGAGGTGACGTGATTGACGGCGCCGGGGAACTCGATTCGAAGCGGGCGTGACATGTATCGACGCTGCGCCGCAGAAAAGGTGTGCGTCCCCTTTTTCGCTTCTGGAAAGTTTGTTGTTGGTGCTCGGATAGGCGTAGGTCCTGGTCACCGCCCCCACGGTCTCTTCGAGGTTCTATTGCCGTTGGCATCTTAGCCGTAGCCGATGGATTGCGCCGGAATCGGAAGCGCCATGCATTCATGATCATGCCAACAGAGCTATAAAGTATAGGCCTGACCCCATTGTTCCCATGATCGCTCTCGATGTACCTCCCGATCTCCGGCGAGTAATCCCGATAGTAGTTGTAGAGTAATTTGTGGTCAGTGCTCTGGTTCAAACAGCCGGTATTCCGTGCCAACTGGCACGACAAGGAACCCCTCTGATCCAAATGTGCTCACCACTAGGTAGTAGGGTCGCGGACGAGGCGGCCCGTAGAAAAGGCCTACGCCCGCGACCGATAAGGGAATGTCAAGCGGGAAACTCCTAAATCCTCCGGTGCGTTCCCTGGAGAACACGACAACCACTAACTTTGAAGTGGCCGTATTCTTCAAGAGAACCGCGAAATCCCTTACACCATCGAAATTGAAATCACCCGAGACGTAGTGCGGGTTATAGGTTAGATTCGGCGCTCGTCCTGTCTCTCCCCGCCGTATCTCTCCTAGATCGGCGTCGCATTCACACTCCGCCTTTTCGATGGGAACGTAATTCTGATGATCGGCTAACCAACTCTTCACCGTCTTCCAATGAGGCGCAGGCATCGTACCCAGATATGTCTCCGAGCCAGGTGACGTACCTGGTGACGCAAGCCAAACGACGACAGAAATGATCGCAAGCGTCTTCAACCAGGGCCACACAGACGGCGATCATCTGCATCCGCGCTGCTTCTTATGGCGGCCTCCTCTGCTCGTGAGGTATTGAACCAGTAGACGGAGGTATTGGGACCTTGGAATTGGACGAACGCGTTTAAGTCGGCCAAGCGCCCCTCCAAAACGTCCTGTCCAACGGCCCGAAGAAGCTCTCCATCGGGTCCCTTTTCGTATCTCAAGAAGTTACCGGCGGGATCGTACAAAAAGTTTGGCAAACCTTCCGACACGATGAAAATAGCTGCATGTGCTCCGGCGAGGCCTGATTGATCGACGACCACTGCTGTCCAGAGTCCCGAGGGATCGATCCAGCTCAGAGTGTTCTGATTTGCATACCCGTAGAGTTGATTCAGTCGCATCGTAGATGTAGGCAGCTGCGTCGTAAGGATACCGAGAGGGTCTGGCTGGACAAACCGCCCGATCTCCGGGCTGTAATCCCGGAAGTAGTTGTAGTGTCCCTTGAACAAACGGAAGCGACTACCAATGTAGTCCTAACAGAGCTGCCCAATATGACCTTCTAACAGATGCTGCTTTTTTTATGCAATCCGCCCCATTTGGGACAGCTCGCTCGGCCAGAGTTTTGGCGCGGTTCTCATCAATGAGAGCAATGGACGTCAGCGCGTCACAGCGCACGTACTCCACCTCGGAGGGATCGAGCGCTATAAGATTTAGAGTTTCGATAGCAGCTGGGTCACCTATGTTACCAAGAGCCAGAATTGCATAACGGCGCCGGGGCATGTCTTTTTTCACTACTTCCTTTATCAGTTGTGCCACGACTCCGCGGCCTCCTAGGATCAATGGGTCCATGAGTTGATCTTCAGCAGCGTTACTGGCGAAGAACTCGGCAATAGCTGCATCGCGTCCCAATGAGGAGATGCGGTACGCTAGTGACCCAAAGACTATTATTCCAAGGGCCACCAGCGTCCACAGCACTACACGACGTTTTGTACCGCGAACAGAATTGGCGGGCATACTCATTGCAGCACGTTTACCGGGACGAATTTATCGGGATCTGCAAGCAGATCACGGAGCAGTTGATCCGTGTTGGCATTGCCAAAGATTCCACCACCCACATCAATACATCCTGCCGAACCGGGGAAATTTCCGCCGTGCAGGTAGAAGCCTCCACGGCCAAAGGTATTGGTTCCTGATCGCGGACTAATTCGGACACGCCAGTTACCCCAATCCCCCTTAGCATTCGTGAAGAAGGGATCCAAACCCACGTTACCTACAATTCCGGTCGTGTCAATAATGTATTTGCCAGGCGGTATCGGACCCGCATTCGGTTGGTTCGCACACTCATTGTTGTTTGTGCAGCTACCTTTACCAGAACCCGCGGGAATTACGTAGGGTTGTCGGCCGAGCTGTTCTGGATCGACCCACAACAAACCTTGTGATGGATCAAATACAAGGCGCGTAAGGCCTCGAGGATCTGTAAAACCGAGAGGACTGTCGTAGACGTAGGCGTAGGTGTTCAGCCCTCCGGTCAATCCAATAGGGTCGGATTGAACATATCGCCCGATCTCCGGGCTGTAATCCCGGAAGTAGTTGTAGTGCTGGTTGGTCTCGGCGTCGAAGTACTGCCCCGGGTATCGGAGATTGAAGACGAACGTCCCCAGCCCGCTCGGGTTGGCGTTCGCGATGTTGCCCCCGAAGGGATCGTCGTTGTCCCATCTCCAGCGAATCTGCTGGTTGCGGTCGGTCACAACGCGGGGCGTGTCGAGCTGGTCGCTGTGCACGAAGTAGAAGCTGGGCGTCGCTCCGGTGGTAATCAGCGCCACCGGGGTGTCCTGCAGCCACACGTACTCGGTGTAAGTCTGTCCCTGGTTCGAGGTCTCGGCAATGAGCCGGCCTGCGGCGTCGTACACAAAAACCGTACTCACCCCCTGCACGGTCTTGCCGTAGCGCTGCCCGAGGGCGTTGACCTGGTAGGTCACGGCGCCGAGAGCGGTGGTGGCTCCGGCCAGCCGTCCTCTCGCGTCGTAGGTGAAGCTGTTCACTCCGTCGCTGGTGACCGAGCCGTTGGCGTCGTGGGTGTAGGTCACCGTACCACCGGAAGTGACGCTGGAGAGTTTGTTGTTGGTGGCGGGATAGGCGTATGTCTTGGTCACCGCGCCCACGGTCTTGGAAGTCCGGTTGCCGTTGGCGTCGTAGGCAAAGCCATAGTTGGTGCTGGGGGTGACAGTGGAAGTCAGCCGATCCAGCGCATCGTAGCCGTAGGAAAGCGACTGCGCGGGAATCGGGAAGTAGCTCGAGGCGGTGATGCGGGAGGCGGCATCGAAGGTGAGGCTCTCGGAGGCCCCGGCGAGCGTGAAGCCAGCAATCCGCCCGTCGAGGTCGAGGCTGCGGGAATAGCTCTCCCCGTTGCCGAAGACCCAGCTCTTCGGCCCTCCGAAGGGTTGCCAGGCCACCCCGGCGACTAGGTTCTGGGCGTTGCCGCCCGCGGTGGCGTCGATCTGGGCCACGCGCCCGGCACCGTCATAGCTGTAGGTGAGCTGCGTGCCCGAGGGATAGGTGAGCGTGCTCAGCCTGCCGGCGCTGTCGTAGCCGTACTGGGTGAGGTAGTTCTGGGCGCCGACGCTGCGCGTGTCGGTGAGCAGGCGGCCGCGGGCATCGTAGGTGTAGAGCGTCTGGGTCTGGAGCGCCCCGCCGGGGGCGTTTTCCGTGATCGAGGTAAGCCGCCCCTTGCCGTTCGCCCCGGCGTCATAGCCGTAGAGCGCCTGGCTGCCGTCCTGGTAGGTCGCCGTTGCGACGCGGTTCAGCGCGTCGTAAGTGTAGGTGGTCGTCTGCCCCTTGGCGTCCTGCGAGGTGAGCAGATTGCCCGCCGCGTCGTAGGTATTGTTCGTGGCGCCGGTGTCGGGGCTGGTCTGGCTGGTGAGATTGCCCAGCGCGTCCACGGTATAGCCGGTGGCGTTGGTGCGCGGGTCGGTGACCGAGGTCGGCTGGTCGAGGGCGTTTAACGCGTACTGGGTGATCCCGTTGCCGGGATCGGTGACTTGCTTCAGACGATTCAGCGCATCGTAGGCGTTGGCGGTGACGTGGTTGAGCGGATCGGTGATGCCGGTGAGGTTGCCCTGGTTGTCGTAGGCGTACTGGGTGATCTCGGTGGCGGGGTTGGCGCCGCCGATGTCCTTAATGAGCTGGTTCAGGCTGTTGTAGACCCGCGAGCGGCTCCGGGCGAGGTTGTTTGCCGGATCGGTCACCTGCTCCTGGGTGCGGTTGCCCATGGCGTCCAGCGTGTAGGCGACCTTGTTGCCGAGGTTGTCCTGGATCTGGGTCAGCCGGTGCGCGGCGTCGTAGGTGTAGCTCAGATACGAGCCATCGGGCAGGGTGACCTTGGTCAGCTGGCCGGCGTAGTCGTAGGTATACGTCGTGGTCTCGCTTCCCACCTGGCGCGAGGTGAGCCAGCCGCGCGGGGAGTAGGTGAGCGTCGTGGTCACCCCGTTGGGATCGACGAGGGTGAGCGGGCGCCCGTTGGCGTCGTAGCTGGTGATCTGCGTCACGTGGCCGAGCGCGTTGGTGATGCTGAGCAGATTGCCGGTGGTGGCGTCGTAGGCATACGTGGTGACGTCGGAGACGTCGGTGCGCGGGCCGTCCACGGTGAGCACCTGGCCGCGGCTGTTGTAGGTATACGTCCAGGTGCGGCTGGCGTTGGTGGCGGTGTCGGTGACGGTCCTGCTGAGCAGATTGCCCGAGCCGTCGTAGCTGAAGTTGGTCCTGCGCCCGGGCTCGGCGATCTGCGCGGGCAGGCGATATGTCGCATGCCAGGTGGTGGTGATCGTCCTCGCCACGCTGCTGCCGGAAGCTTCGGTGCGCGAGGTCTCGAGATCCAGGCGCCCGGAGGAGTCCTGCCGCAGGTACGTGGCCACGTTGCCGTTCCAGTCGGTGCGGGAGGCGAGATAGCCGTTGGAATTGTAGCTCTGCGCGGCGGGACCGCAGGCCGGGCAGGCGGAGCCGGTGATGCCGGCGATTCTGGCTACCCCCCATGACCACTGGAAGCTGTACGTGCGGCTCACGTTGAACGGGTCTGTCACCGTCTTGGTGCCGTCGGCGTTGTAGACCAGGGCGTAGTGCTGCACACCGCCGGCGAGTTGTTCTGACAGTGCACGTCCATAGCTGTCGTACTGATAGGTGGCGTAGCGGTTGCCGTCCTCGTCGGTGATGCCGGTCAGCGTATTGGGCAGGTTGGTGCTGCTGGTGTTGGCCTGCTCGTTGTACTAGTAGATCCGTTTGTGGGCGTCGGGGAAGGTGACCGAGGTCAGGTTTCCGCCCAGCGGCTGGCCGGAGAGCACGATCGAACTGGCTTCGTCGTAGGTGAACGTGTAGACGTTGCCGGCGGGATCGGTCATCGTGACGACCCGAGACGCCCCGTTGTAGGTGAAGTTGAGCGCGCGCCCGAACGGGTCGGTCACCGCGATCAACAGCCCCGGTTGTGGCGCGATGGTGATCGGCGTGCTGGCGTCGCTGTAGGTCAACGCGGTGACCTGGCCGTTGCGCGCGGTGATGGAAGTCAGATTCCCGGAGGCGTCGTACTGCTCGAGGGCGTCGTCCTCCGCCCGCGCGTACTGCCAGCCGGTGATATTTCCGGAGCCGTCGACCTGCTTGGTCAACGAATCGGGGGTATCCGGATCGGTCGTATAGCTGTTGCCCGCGCCGGGTACGAACTGATAGAACTTGCCGTCCGCACGCAGCGCCACGACCTTGTCGTTCAGCGTCAGCCGCACCCGCAGGCCGAAGTTCGACGACCACGCTTGGCCGAAGGGATAGGGCCGGATCGGCAGATACATCGGCGGCATCGCATTGTAGAAAAGCACCAGGCTTAGCGTGGGAGACGCAAAGACCGTTTCTGACAAGAATCGCCCTCCGACGCCGATATTGACCGGGTCTCCCGTACACTGTTTGCAGTCCGCGGGGGGCCTGCCCTGATACTTTGGGACGACTTTGCCGGTGGGCTGACACTCCCCGCCCCATTCCGACTTGCCGGAGGGACAGGCGGCCACGCAGTTGTTCACATCCCGCAGGTAGCCGGCGCCGCAGTAGCAGCTTCCGCCGGCGTCGTACGTCGCGTGAGTCGGACACTGGCAGCTGAGAAAGTCGCGCGCGGTGCCGCCCCACGCGACGGCGTAATAGGGCGCCAACTGCAGATCCGGCCGCGGTACGCCGCTCGAAGTCAGGCTCGCATAGCCGACCTGGAATCCGGCATACGCGGAATCGAACGCGCTCGAGCAACTGGTCAGCGAGCTGCAAACGGTCCCGTCGTTGGGGCAGACGTCTTGACCGCTAGCGTTTGGCGCAGCCGCCGCGGCCTGCGCAGAACAATTCAGCAGCGTCAGCGAGCTCCAATTGTTCGGCGCGGGATTTGCGTCATAGATCGGGTAATACGGATAATTCAGGTTGCCGTAGTACTGCGGAGTGCAGCTCAAGGGCGATATGAGCGAGCCGGCAGCCAGGGCAGCCGAAGACATGAAGAGTGCGGCCGCGGCCGCAACTCCACGGATGAGGATTCCCATATCGGACTCCCTGTTGTTCGTCGCGGCGCGGGCGCGCACCCAATACAGGCCCGCGACGGGTTCAGTTCCTGGCGCCAGAGACTTTTCACGAAACGCGCGCGGCGATCCGCCGACGGCAGCGCGCACGATTTCTCAAATCGGGCGGCGCGTCAAATCTATCAGAATGACAGGTTTCTAAAATTCCAGACGCAACAAAACGATGCGATGCGCTTCCTAAAGCTGTCCTGTAACTTCGCGCGCTTTCACGAGCCGGATGCGCGTTCCGGCCCCGGCGCCTTATGCAACCGCACTATCAGGAAACCATATCCGTGTGACGGGATGAAGAAGGAACTGTGACGAGGAGACGTTGGCACGATGCAGTTCTCCTGGAACGGCTGACACACCGTCCTTTTCATCAATACAATCGGCCTGCCGGCGCCGAACGGCGCCGGCATGATCAAGGAGGAGGCCCATGGACAACAACAACGGATTCGACCGCCGCACTTTCCTCAGGGGCGCGGGGCTCGCTGCGCTGGCGGCAACAGGCGGCATCCCCATGCGGGAGGGCCTCGGCGCAGTGCAGGTTCCCTATTCGTCCGGCATCGAGCTTCCGAAGACGAAGGCGCCGGCGAACGCCTGCGACTGTCACATGCACATCTACGACAGCCGCTTCCCGGTGGCGAAGAACGCCACCCTGCGCCCGCCCGACGCGCATGTCGCCGACTACCGCCTGCTGCAGAAGCGCATCGGCACGACGCGCAATATCGTCGTCACGCCTTCCACCTACGGCACCGACAACGGCTGCACGCTCGACGCGATCAAGCAGATCGGCCGGACCGCCCGCGCGGTGGCGGTGGTCGACACGGCGGTCACGGACGCCGAGCTGAAACGGCTCGCAGGCCTCGGCGTGCGCGGCATCCGCTTCAACCTCGTCCAGGCCGGCGCCACCACGATCGACATGCTGGAGCCGCTTTCGAAGCGCGTGAACGACCTCGGCTGGCATGTGCAGATCCACATGCTCGGCGACCAGATCGCCGCGATCGAGGACGTGCTGAACAAGCTGCCCTCGCAGATCGTCTTCGACCACATGGGCCGCATCCCGGGCGATGCCGGCGTACAACATCCCGCGTTCGGGGTCATTCGCAAGCTGCTCGACAAAGGCCGGGCCTGGGTGAAGCTCTCCGGCGCGTACCTGAATACGAAAGTGGGCCCGCCCACCTATGCGGACGTGAGCCCGCTCGCGCAGGCGTACGCGCTCGCCGCGCCAGAGCGGATGCTGTGGGGAAGCGACTGGCCGCATCCGACCGAAAAAACGGACAAGCCCGACGACGCCATCCTGTTCGATCTGCTGGCGGAATGGGCGCAGGACGAGAAGACGCGGCACCGGATCCTGGTCGAGAACCCGGAAGCGCTGTACGGATTCCCGAAGGCGGGTTGATCGCGAGTCCCGGGCGAACGCCTCAGCCGCCGCGCGCGCCCTGCGTGTTGACGTAGAGCGCGTAGACGCTCTTGGCGGCAGCCATGAACAGGCGGTTCCTGTGTGTGCCGCCGAAGCAGAGATTGGCGCAGCGCTCGGGCAGCGCGATGCGGCCGATGAGCCGGGCGTCGGGGTTGTAGACGACGACGCCGTCGAGCTCCGCGCTCCCCATGCCCCAGCCGAACCAGACGTTGCCGTCCACGTCGCAGCGCATGCCGTCGGGGGTGCCGGGTCCGGCGTCGAGGAACTTGCGCTTGCGGCTGAGCCGCCTGCCGCCGTCCACGACATCGTAGGCCCAGATGTTGCGCGGCGTGCTGCGCGATTCGACGAGGTACAGGATCGATTCGTCGGGCGAGAAGCACAGCCCGTTCGGGCCGGCAACTTCGCTTTCGACGACCGCGATCTCGCCGCTACTGCCATCGACGCGATAGACGTTTTGCCCGAGCTCCTGCTCCGCGACATGGCCTTCGTAATTGCCGAGCAGACCGAACGGCGGATCGGTGAACCAGACGGAGCCGTCGGATTTCACCACTACGTCGTTCGGAGAATTGAGCCGCTTGCCCTCGAAGCGATCGGCGATAACGGAGAGGCTGCCGTCGTACTCGGTGCGCGTGACGCGCCGGCCGCCATGCTCGCAGGTGACGAGCCGTCCCTGCCGGTCGCGCGTATTGCCGTTGGCGAAGTGGGAGGGCTTGCGGAAGATGCTCACCGCGCCGGTCTCCTCCTCCCACTTCATGATCCGGTTGTTGGGAATATCGCTCCACAGTAGATAGCGCCCGTCGCCGAACCAGACCGGTCCTTCGCACCAGCGGAAGCCGTGGGCGATCCGTTCCACCGAGGCGAGATTGAGGCGGTACTTCGCGAAGCTCTGGTCGAGGACCTGGACCGCGGGGTCCGGGTAACGCTGGCTCGGCTGCCAGGGGACGACGTTCTCGCTGCGCAGGTCGGTGCTGTCGGATGCCATGGGCGCGTCTCGCTTTCTTGTTCGATGCCCGCCGTGCACGGTGCGGAATCTCCGACCTTCGCAACGCGTCAGGCTTGGGGGCGGCAGGAAGAATAACAAAGTGCATCGGACCGCGTTGCTTCCTGCGCCCGCGCGGTCAAGTGGATGACGCACAGCCCCGCCCTTCGTACGCGACAGAAAAGCAAGGCAAAGGCCGGTCGATGTAATCCTCTTCGCCTCCCTTGCGATAGTCCGAAGCAGCTCTATTTGCCCAGCGCCTGCACCACGTCCGCGACCAGCCGGTCCTGCCAGAAGCGGTTGCCGTCGGGATCGACGCCGGTGCGCACGATGACCAGATCGTGGCCGGGAACCACGGTCACGTACTGCCCCTTGTTGCCGGCGGTGGTGAACGTGCCGCTCGGCACGCCGGGCATCTGATCCAGCAACCAGAACTGCGCGCCGTACCCCCACTGGCCCGCCACGGGTGGACGAGTCGGCGCGGGCGTCGCCGAGAATTTCACCCAGCCTTCGGGTAGCAGCCTCTTGCCGTTCCACACCCCGTCGTTGGCGAGCAGCAGGCCAAAACGCGCCAGGTCGCGCGCGGTGGTATAGGTCTGGCTCGACCCGACGAAGTTGCCGAGGTGATCGACCTCCATGCGCGTGTGGTACATGCCGAGCGGGTGCAGCAGCTCGTCGTAGGGGAAGCGCAGGTATCGCAGGTCGTCGCCGAGCACGTGGCGCAGCGCGCGCAGCAGGAGCAGGGTGTCGTTGTTCGCGTATTTCCAGCGCGTGCCCGGCGCCGCCTCCAGCGGCGTGGTCGTCACGGCGCTCACCACGTCTTCCCCGCCGAAATAGACCGCGTAGGTGTTCGCGCCGCCGCTGTAGAGGCCGCTCGACATCCACAGAAGCTGCTTGTAGGTAATGACGCGGCGCGGATCGCCCGGATAGCTCCATTCCGGAACGGCGACCGGATCGTCGAGATCGAGCAGGCCCTGCCTGGCGGCGATGCCGATCAGCGCCGCCGAGATGCTCTTCGACGTCGACCAGGTGCGGTAGCCGGAGTGGATTCCAAAGCCGGGGCGGTAGCGTTCGGCGACGATCCTGCCGCCTTTCAGCACGACGACCGCGGTGGTCACGACGCCTTGCGCGTCGCCATAGTTCCTGCCGTCGAAGGCACGCTGCAGAACCGGCGCGAGCGCGCGATAGCGCGGGTCGAGCCCGTCGGCCGGCAGCTCGACGCGATCGCCGGCCGGGAACGGGATATTGCTCACTTCGGGCGCCGGGGCGTACGGCACGTAGGGCAGCCGCGGAACGTCGCTCATCCCCCACTGCGGCGGCAGCACGGTGCAGCCCATGGTGTCGCGGAAGGCGGCGATGCGCACGATCTTCCCCGAAACATCGGTCGCCGTCACGACGCGGCGTCGCTCGTCGATCACCGGGTCCGGATAGCCGAGGCCCGCCACGTCGACCAGCTCGACCTTCTCGATGTCCTCCAGCGGCCGGCCGGCGAAGAAATGCGCCGAGCAGGTGAACAACGCGCGATAGCCGGCGACGATCAGCGGCTCCTTGTCGTCCGCGATTCCGGCCGGGCGCTGATACGGCGATGCCGCGAGCGCCGGCAGCGCTACGAGCAAGGCGATGAGGAAAGCGGGGCTGCGCTTCACGCGTACGTCTCCTGTGCAACGGGCATCGGGCCGCGCATTGCAGTCTGCATCCGGGGCGACGAGGCCGCGGGCGCAGCGCGGTCAGGCGGGCGAATGCACCGGCGGCGATCTTAAATCAATTGCGCGCGGGCTATCGACCGGGCCGGCGGCGCCGGCTGCCGAGCAAACAACGACGCGCTTCCGGCGCGACAGTCAAAGGCCTGCGTTTTCATTCCGCCCGATACGCCGGACCCGGCTACACTGCGCCTTCCTGGATCCAAGAAATATGGCGGGGAACGATGTCCGAGCGCAAATTCAAATTCTGGGGCTGGGGCTACACGGACGAAGGCGCCACGGCAGAGGAGAGACAGCGGCTGCGCGCCCTCTACGCCCGGCGCTTCGGCGTCTCGCGCTGGGAGGAAGTGCCGCCGCCTGCCGCTTCGGAAATCGCGCTGCCGGCTGCGCGCCTGCGACCGCCCGCCGCGGCTGCGGCACTCTTCTCTTCGGAAACCGAGGATCGCCTCG
>DASRFY010000103.1:0-2504 GCA_035651315.1 Burkholderiales bacterium | reverse complement strand
GCGGATGCGAATTCTTCCACGCGGCGAATGCCGCTTCGGCCGTGGCGCAGTGAGGCGGTAACCTCGTCCAGCGTGTTGCCAATGCAGGAGACGATGCCGCGCCCGGTGATCACTACACGCCTGGACATGCTCCGCTATTATCTCGTCCAAACTATCAATCAAAGGGGGAGACGATGAGACCCATCTTTTTGCTGCTCGCCACGACGTTGATCGCGTTTGCGGCCGCGGCGCGCGATTTACCGCCGGTGGTGGATTACGAGAACGTCGCAGTCGTCACCGGGAGCGGCAAGCCGGCGAGCACCGAGGCGGTCGGCGTTGCCATCAGCAACGCCGCGGCGGGCGGTCGGCGCGTATGGGCGTTGAAGCGCATGGCGCCGGACAAGGTGCGCGCCACCTACAACCAGGGCCGCTACGCCGCCTCGGTGGATATCGAGTACAGCGACAAGGCTTACTCGATCCACTACGTCGGCAGCAACAATTTGCACGCAGCCACCGACGAAAAGGGTCAGAAACTGATCCATGGCTCGTACAACAAATGGGTGGAGGAACTGCAGCGCGGCATCAAGGCCGAACTCGGCAAGCTATAAATCCGGAAATCGGGGTCAGGACCAATTAACCGCAAACTGGTGCCTGACCCCGCTTAGGGTTTGCTTGCGACCAGATTGATCAGCGTCTCTTCGCGCTGCCCCTGCCGCGGCACCGGCAGGCCGAAGAATTCCAGCGCGCCGAGATCCGAGCGGCTCCACCACAGGTAGGGGAACGAAAGGTTTTCCCGCCCGAAACGAAAGCCCTGCGCGCGCAGCATTTTCATGTATTCGCCGGCGGTGCGCTGGACGTCCATCGGATGGCGGAAGAGTAGCCGGATGATCCATGACTCGATGTACGCGCGCGTCGATTCGGCGAAGAGCAGCAGTCCGCCGGGCTTCAGCACGCGATAGAACTCGGAAAGCGCTTCCTCCTGTCGCACGAGGTGGTGGAAGGTCTGGTGGCAGAAGATGAGGTCTACCGTCTCGTTGCCGAGCTCGAGCGCCGACAGATCGCCTCGGCGCACGTCCACTTCCAGGCCTTGCCGTACCGCCTCGGTCGCCGCCAATTCGACGCACGCCGCCTCGTAGTCGATGGCGATGATCTCGCGCGGCGCGAAGTGGTCGGTAAGCGGCCGAAACGATTTGCCCTGGCCGCATCCCGCATCGAGCACCACCGGGGCTCGGGGCTTCTTTCCCGGGATTAGCCGCTCGAGATCGCGCAGTGCCACGCGCACCACATGTGTCTCCCAAGTCTGGCTGCCGAGGAAGCGGAAGCCGATGCGTGTCTCGGGAACGAAGTGCTGCGCTACGATCATGCTTTCACGGGAGGAGACATTCATGAGACGCACATTCCTATTCGTAGTGGCTTTGCTGCTTGCCGGCTGCGCGGGTCCCGGCACGATGCAGAAGGTCGACTCGGCGCCGGCCGCGAAGCCCGACCAGGCGCTCATCGTTTTCATGCGCTCGACCTTCGTCGGCAGCGCGATCTCTGCGTCTGTCTTCGATGTGAGCGGCAAGGACACGAAGTTCGTCGGCCTGGTCAACAACGGCACCAAGATCGGTTATTACGTGCCGCCCGGCCAGCACACCTTCATGGTGGTGAGCGAAGCCGCGGACTTCATGCAGGCAAATGTCACGGCAGGCAAGACCTACTACGCGCTCGTCACGCCACGCATGGGCATGTGGAAGGCGCGCTTCTCGTTCAAACCCGTGCGCGGCACGGAGCTCGGCGGCACCGACTTCGCGGGCTGGGATTCCGGCACGCAGTTCGTCGTCAACTCGCCTGAGTCGACCGCCTGGGCGGCCCAGAACGGCATCGACATCGCGCAGAAGCGCGCCGTCTACTGGCCGGAATGGAACGCCAAGTCGGAGGAAGCGCGCGCCGAGCAGACGCTCAACGCCCGCGACGGCCGCTAGCAATTTCGCTACTCGCAGGTGCACGACGCAGGCTGGTTGCACGTCGTCTCGTCGCCCTGGCCCGCGACGCACTTCGGCGTCTGCCCGGCCGGGCAGGCGATGCGGCAAGGCTTGCATACCCCCGCCATCGGCACGCTGCAGGAGGACATGGTGCTGCGTTCGGCACGGCGACGGCCGCCGCACGAGGCAAGCAGGACAGCGATCAGGCAAATAAGCAGGATTTTCTGCAGCATGGTGAGCTCCCTTTCGTTGGTCACAGCCTTCGGAAAACGAGCGATGTGTTAATGCCTCCGAATGCAAAATTGTTCTTCAGCGCGTACTCGATGTCCATGGCGCGGCCGTCACCGGTGATGTGGTCCAGAGCTTCGCACTCCGGGTCCGGTGTTTCCAGGTTGAGCGTCGGCGCAAACCACCGGCCGCGCATCATCTCGATGGTCCACCACGCCTCGATCGCGCCGCAGGCGCCGAGCGTGTGGCCGATGTAGCTCTTCGCGGCGCTCACCGGGACCTTCTCGCCCAGCACCTCGCGCGTCGCGCGCGCCTCCGATACGTCGCCGCGAT
>DASRFY010000102.1:0-8455 GCA_035651315.1 Burkholderiales bacterium | reverse complement strand
CGCTTTTCCTGTGGCGCGGCGTCGGCACGCTCACTCTTGCGCGACTCGCCTGGCTGGCGTTCTTCGCGGGGGTGGGATATGCGCTGTTCGTCTATTCGGCATTTCGTTTCGCGCCCGCCGCGCACGGTTCGGTCCTGCTGCCCGGCGTGCTGCCGTTTGCCTCGGCGATCGCGGCGTACCTGCTTCTGGGTGAACGGCCCGATGCAAGACGAAAGCGCTCCCTCCTGCTGATCGCACTGGGCGCCGGCGTGCTCCTGGCGCACATCCCATTTCAGCCCGCAACGAACGGTCCGCACCGACTGACCTGGCTCGGCGAACCGCTCACCCTGTTCGTCAGCGCCGGCGTATTGCTGGTGACGATCGGAGCGCTCAT
Source organism: Burkholderiales bacterium (assembly GCA_035651315.1). Classification (GTDB taxonomy): domain Bacteria; phylum Pseudomonadota; class Gammaproteobacteria; order Burkholderiales; family Eutrophovitaceae; genus DASRFY01. The sequence continues at coordinate 8,082 of DASRFY010000102.1, read as the reverse complement.
CGGCGCGCAGCCCGCGGCGGCGAGATAGTATCGGGTTCGGGGCTCGCAGGCGATGGAACGCAGGCCGCGGAGCCTGGAACCTGGCATGAGGGTGAAGAGGAGGCAAAGATGAAAATCGCAGTCATAGGCGTCGGCAACGTCGGTTCGGTGCTGGGCAAGGCATGGGCAGCCAAAGGGCACGAAGTGCTCTACGGCGCGCGCGATCCGAAATCGCAGAAAGCGCAGGCGGCGGTGAAGAATTCCGGCGCCAACGCGCGCGCCGACACCGCGAAGAACGCGGCGGAAAGCGCGGAAGTGATCGTGCTCGCCGTGCCGTTCGGCGAAGCGGAAAAGGTGGTCAGGGAATTGGGCAGTCTCAAGGGCAAGGTGCTGCTGGACGTCACCAACCCGCTGACCGCCGACTTCTCGGGGCTGTCGGTCGGCCATACGGATTCGGCGGGCGAGAAGGTGGCGCGCGCGGCGAAAGATGCGCGAGTGGTGAAAGTGTTCAACTCCACCGGCGCAGGCAACATGGCCAACCCGATCTACAAAGGCAGCCCGCTGACGATGGCCTACGCCGGCGATGACGCCGAGGCGAAGAAAGTCGTCGCGAAGCTCGTTGCGGACGTCGGCTTCGAGCCGCTGGACGCCGGCCCGCTGAAGAACGCCCGTCTGCTCGAGCCGCTGGCGATGCTGTGGATCTACCTCGTCTACGGCGCGGGACTCGGTCCGGACGTCGCGTTCACGCTGGTGAAGCGATAGCGAAGCGACCCGTCGAAGCTGCACTCGACGGCAAGACCGCGCGGCTCCCGATGGCGCGGCGGCGTGGCGCGATCCATCGTCTGGCGCGAACCCGCGGCTAGGCGGTTCGACTGCCGAAGAGGCCGAAGAACATCGCGCCCGTGCCGGCGAAAAGCAGCAGCGTCACGATGATCCAGCCGACGAACGGAACGGCGGCGAGCAACACCAGGATGACCAGTGCCACCGCCAGGCCGAGGATGCGCCACGCCCTGCCCGCCTCGCCCTTGGCGCGCGACACCGCCGCGGCGAGCGCGTCGCCGACCGCCATCACTCCCGACAGGTAGCCGAGCAGCATGGTCGCCGGCCACGCGAAGAGCAGCGCGAAGCCGAGCGGGATGCCGATCAGCGTGAACATCAGCATCACCGCCGCGATCGGCACGCACACCGCGAGCGCGAAGCCCAGACCGAAGCTCGCGAGCGGCCTGCCGCGCAGCGCACGGCCCGCCGCGCCGGAGGCCTGCGGCGCGATCAGGATGGCGAGCGCGCCGATCAGGAACAGCCCGCCGGTGAACGCGATCAGCCCGATCCAGGCCACCGCTCGCGCCCAGGGCTGCACGCGCTGCAGGTCGAACTCGTAGGGCGTCTGCGCGACGCCGCCGCTGATCACCGCCTGCGGGCTCACGTTCGGCGCCCGGGGGCCGTGGTAGGAAAGCTTGCCGACAATGCGCGCGTTCGGACCGACGGTGAGATCCTGCGCCGCCACCGTGACGTTGCCCGCGACCTCGCCGTCGAGCGCGACGCTGCTGGCAAACACGGTGAGCTGGCGCCCGACCTGGCCGGTCACGGAAACGCTCGAGGCGGCAATCGTGGCCTTGCCCTGGATCGCCCCGCGCCGGGTAACCTCCACGCGCCCGCCGGCAAGCCGGGCGTTGTGCGCGACCGGCGCGTCGATCACGACGTCGCCGCCGCCGGCGTAGAGATTCCCGCCGACCTTGTCCGCCACGGTGACGTGCCCGCCCCAGAGCACCGCATCGCCTTCGACCGGCGCGCGCAGCGCAACCTGGCCGCCGGCGACGAAGGCATCTCCGGCGACAGAATTGCTCGTGCTGAACGCGCCGCCGGCGCCGAAATAGTCGCCGGCGATCACCGCTTCCTTGCGATCCCCGTCGGCGCGCGCGGCTGAGATCATCGCCGGGATTGTCATCCAGAGCAGGAGTCCAATGGTCACGATGCGCATGTCCGCCTCCTGGAATTTCCGCCCGCGGCGCAAACCCGCCGTCGCGCGATCAGCGCAGCTTCGCGAGCGCGGCGTCCACGAAGCGGTTGGTATAGGCATCGTCGAGTCGCAGGCCGGCGGCGGACTTCACCGCCGGCTCGAAGCCGGCGAGCACTTTGGCGAGCGCCGCCACGCCCTGCGGCGGAATGCGGCCGTCCTTCGAATAGCTCTGGCGCTGCTTCGCCAGCGCGGCGAGATAAAGCGGCTTGTCGCCGAGCAGATACTCGGCCGGCACCACCTGCGCCACGTCGTCGGGCTTCGCCTTCGCCAGCCATTTGAGCGCGCGCACCATCGCGCTGGCGAGCGCCTGCACGGTGTTCGGATTGTCGCGAACGAAGGACTCCCTGGTGTAGAGACAGCCGGCGGGCAGCGCGGAGCCGAACAGCGCCGTGGAGCCCTTTTCGCTCACCGTCTCGTACTCGACGTCGATCGCGCCGCTGCGCTCCAGCATCGAGATCACCGGCTCGATGTGGGCGAGCGCATCGATCTGTCCCGCCTGCATCGCGGCCACCGCGGACGGCCCGGCGCCGACGCCGATGATGGAGACGTCGTCGGGCTGCAGGCCTCCGCGCGCGAGCAGCGCATCGACGAACATGTGCGTACTCGAGCCCGGCGCGGTGACGCCGATCTTCATGCCCTTGAGGCTCTGCGGCCCGTGCCAGCTCGCAGATTTCGACTTCGCCACCCCGAGCGAGATGGCGGGCGTGGCGCCCTGCAGGACGAAGGAGACGAGTTTCTGCCCGCGCGCCTGCATCACCACCACGTGATCGAAGCCGCCGGACACGACGTCCGCGCTGCCGCCCATCATCGCCTGCAGCGCCTTTGCGCCGCCGGGAAAGTCGAGGATCTCGACCTTGAGCCCTTCGTCCCTGAAGTAGCCGAGGCGCTCGGCGAGCGCGAGCGGAAGGTAGTAGAGCGCCGCCTTGCCGCCGACGGCGATCGTGACGCCGGGTTTTTCCGGCGCGGCCGCCTGGCCCGGCGCGCACCACAGCGCCAACAGGACGGCGAAAACGGACTGTATCGGGCCTCGCATGACGGGTCGGCGCCACAGGGACATGGGAATCGACCCGGCCATTATCTCCGCGGCGGCCTACTCGCTCCAGTCCTCCGCGATCTGGTTCCAGTCCACCTCGCGCAGCTCCGCGAGCACGTCCGGCGCGATCGGGAGCGCAAAGCTGTCCTGGAACCAGACGAAAGTCGCCGAGGAAACCGTCTGCGAGGGATCGCGCACCGGGCGCGCCCACAGGAACTCGCCGATGCACAGGATATCGGGCAGACGCTCGTCGCCTTCCTCCAGTCCGCCGGGCCGGCCGGCGACCGGCCGCACCGGGATCAGCGTCGGCACGCCGCGGAACCGCAGCTTCTGCCGGGCAAAGGCAAACGCATGCTCGATGACGCGCCGGTTGGTGTCGCGGTCGGGCCGTCCGATCAGCGCGCCCTCGTAGCTGCGCGTCTGGTACAGCCGATACAGGTGCACCTTGCGCCCCGCGCCTACGCCGACCTCGTACGCGGCGCCGGGCTCCCGCGCGAGCAGCACGGCGCTCATTTGACGCGCCCTCCGCGCAGCAACACGCGCATGAGCACCGCGACCTCCACCGCACGGTCGAGCCGCTGCTCCGCGGTGCGCGCCTCGCCGCCGACCCAGGCCGCGGCGAGCAGCGCGTCGTAGACGGTCTCCGCGAAGGCCGGCGCGCCCGGCACTGGCAGCGTGGCCTGCATGGTGCGGCGCGCGGGCGGCACGCGCTCGGCGCCGAACGCGGGCTCGCCCTCCCAGCCAGTCATCGCGACATGGAAAATGCGCGCTGCGTCGCGCGCGCCCCACATGCGACGCACCGCTCCGTTCGCCCACGTCGCGAGCTGGTCGCGGGTGACGAGCCGGTGGCGCCACCCGGCGAGCGCGGCGCGCTCCGATTCCTTCTGCTCCAGCGCTTGCTGCACGGTCGGGATCACGTCGGCCAGCCTCGCGGGCAGCCGGTGCGCGAGCCGCAACTCGAGACGGGTGGTGCCCACTGCGATCGAGCACCCCGACGCGCGCCGGCCCCAGCACATGAGCAGGCGCAGCCCGCCGCCGTGCACCGCATTGCCGGCGAGCAGCCGCAGGCCGAACGGCTCGCCGTCGCCGGGGTCGAGGTCGAAGCAGGCGGGGAAATCGATCGCGAGCGACATGCGCGCGCCGAATTCGGCGAGCTCCAGCTCGGCGCGCGCCTGCGCCGGGTCGGCTCTCGCCACGCCGAGCGCGCGCTCGATCGCCTGGATCACGCGCGCGTGCGGAATCATCGGCTGCCGGCGCGAGACTACGCCGACCGGGATCTCGGTCATGCCGAGGCCGGGCGAGGCGCGCCGGACCACGACCTGCAGATCGGGCCGTGCGGCGGCTTCGCCTCCGCCGGCGGCGAGCGGCCGGCGCTCGAACTCGGGCACCAGTGCGGCGACCTCGCGCAGGCTGCCGGCGAAGACGCGCGCATCGCGGCCGGCTGTGCGCGGGCGCAGCGCCTGCAGATCCGCGAGCGCGGGATTGACGATTTCTCCCATGACTGCCTCCTGTCGAAGAATGCAGGGGCAGTCTGCAGGAGGCGGTGGCTCACCAGATGAGCCACCCCGCAGAAGTCACGTGCACATCCGGTCAGTCACGGGCGGCATTTTCAAGCAGTGATGGAATCGAAGAGGAATTCGACGACAACCACTCCGACATCGATTACCGGATGGATGTTAGCTTGCCCTTCCTCTACGAGACCTTGAAGCCCTGAGAGGCTGTAGAGAAACTACCGCGTTGCGTTTGACCCTCGGGACTGCTGCGAGCGATTCCATTCTCCGAATCGGGTCTACGATTCCTCCTGCGCGAGTGAGGTAGCCACTTCAATCGGGCAAGGCTGCACCGCAGCTTCAGCCCCGGGGTGCCCGATCCGCCGACGTCTGCTGGAACCGCTCAGACCCAACAGCCCCGAGCATGATCTCGGTGACGGATTCCTTGTGCTCGCCAACTCATTCGTTAACCGGTCAATGTCTACCGATCTACAGCGCGGAAATGCAACGGGTCCCGGAGATTCTGCAATTCGCGGTAGTAGTACAGCGGGCTAGGCCGCCTTCCCTTGAACCTCAGCCCACGCAGAAATTCGATCTCTTCGCGGGTGGCATTGCCGCTGAGCGAAGCATTCTGAAGGAATTCAGCGAGCCCCGGCTCGTCGTCGACAGGATAGCCGGGTTCTCTTTCAACGAACTCAAATTTCTTCAGATGCCCCGGGACTAGTCTGTGGTTCAGCACAATTTCCATACCGAAATTCGAGAGGTCGATGTCCCAGGATTCAATCAGCGGGTTCAGGAAAGAAACGCAGTTTTGGCCCGAAACGTGGAAGACATCCGTGTCCAGAAACTCCAGGATCATGACTCGCATCTGCTTATAACTTCGGCCGCTTAGCCGAGCTACCGTGTGGAGCCACTTCTCGCTTTCCAGCTCCTCTCTGGCAATCCGCTTGACCACGTCTAACAGCTTTTGCGTTACGAGGCGTTCGATTTCGCCAAACGGCTGCTTCGCGAAAATCGCCTGCACCTGTTGCCGTTTTTCCGGTGCGCACTTGCGCAGAATCAGTTCTCGAACCTCCTCAAACAGGGGCGCAGGTGGGTCTTCGAAACCCCGTTTCAACTCTTCCTTTCGTTGCATGTAGGCAAGTTTCACCAGCTTACCGCTCGAGAGTTTGAGAAATTTCCCCATCTTCTCGTAGATATCCGTTCGATCAGGCGCGGGGGGCAATTTCTTCCGAGTCAGTAGCTGGGAAACGTAGGATTCCGTGACCTCCGCCGCTGCCGCCAGGTCCTTTTGCTCGAACCCCAGCTCCTCCAACCGCTCCTTGATGACTAAACAAACATCCATCTGGACACCTCCTCTGACTTTACCCATATTGGTTAATAAAGAAAATAATCCGAGATTTCGCTTGACACGTCAAGTTAATCAACTCATTCTTGTTGAGGATTGAAGGGGTCTTACTAATATCTCAACCAAAGACGGTTATCCCGAATACCCCCTTGGCCATCACAAGCAAGGAGAAAGACATGTATGCACGTCGAGTGTCGATAAATCTGAAGCCCAACAGCAAGGCCGAATTCACCGAGAAGCTGGATGCGGAAATTATCCCCATGCTTCGGAAGCAGAAGGGGTTTCAGGATGAGATCACCTTCGTAAGTCCCGGCGGCAAGGAAGCGTTCGGAGTAAGCCTGTGGGACACCAAAGAAAACGCGGAAGCCTACAACCGCGGGTCCTATGCAGAAGCGACCAAGATCCTGTCGAAGCTGGTTGAGGGAACACCTCAGGTTGATACCTACGAGGTTTCCAACTCCACCTTCCACAAAGTCCGCGCTGCTGCAACGGCCTAAAGCCAGTAGGTGTTTTTGCTACGCGGCCGGGGGCGGGCCCAGCCCGCTCCCATCTGCCGTTCGTTGACGGGAAGCTACACATTTACATTGGAGACATAAGGAGACGGCGATGAATCACGCACACACAAACGCTGCCGAGAAATCTCACAGCAAGACCGCTGCGACGTCGCAGCAGGCCAGTGAAGCGCGAGCAACCGCAGCCGCAGGCCCGAAAGAGCGTCATCACCGGGTTGCCGAGGCCGCGTACTTTCGCGCTGAGCATCGGGGCTTCCTGCCCGGCTACGAGCTTCAGGACTGGCTGGATGCAGAAGCCGAGCTCGACATGCCGCTCAGGCAGGTCTCTTAAGCTCGCCTCTTCCGATCGGGTGACGGTTTCGCACGGCTCGTCGTTCGGCGTCGTCACCACACCTGCCGCAGCATTGATCGAGACCTTGCCAGTCTAAGTGCCCTGCACCAGTTGGGGACCTGCCGGATCCTTGACCTTGGACGCCCGCCCCCCCCTTCATATCCGTGCGCGGCCGATTCACCACCCATGCCCGCTGGGACCCTGGGAGGACCGGTCCGCCGCGTTCGCTTGACCGATAGGGGTACCTGCGGATAACGGAGCTGCAGCATTCTCAAGTAGTGAAGGCACTGCTTCACCTTGACTGCCCTCGCGGTACTCACCACGGTGGTCGTCGCTCTCGCCGTGGAAGTTCTCGCGCTTGGGCACGTGCCCTTACTATTGGTCCTTTTCTAGGAAAAGCATATATGTTTACCGGTACAGTCAAGTGGATTAATGACAGCAAAGGCTTCGGCCTTATTACGCCGGACTGCGGTGGCGAAGACCTTTTCGCACGTTTCTGGGCGCTCCCGGCCGGCAACAGTTTCAAACCACTAAAGCAGAAGCAGAAGGTGTCCTACGACGTCACGGCTGATCGCAGCGGCAACCAAGCCGTGAATATCATGTCCATCGCGTAACGACGCTCATGGACGAAAACTTTGGGCGACCGGGCATGTGCCATCTTGCCTCTCAAGGATCATCGGCGGGCACCAGTGATAGCACTTTCCGTCGCGTGCCGGGTCAATTAGCTGGCGACGGAGTGCGGGCGCCGGCGGAATTACGTGTTGGATGAGGAGAACGCCGGAATGAAGATTCGCCCGTTACACGATCGCGTGATCGTCAAGCGCTTGGAGGAAGAGCGGAAAACCGCCTCCAGCATCGTGATTCCCGACACCGCAGCCGAGAAGCCTGACCAAGGCGAAATCGTTGCGGTCGGCAAAGGCAAGGCGACCGAAGAAGGCAGGCTCCGCCCCCTGGACGTCAAGGTCGGCGACAAAGTGCTGTTTGGCAACCATTCCGGGCAGACGGTGAAAGTGCATGGCGAGGAACTGCTCGTCATGCGCGAAGAAGACATCATGGGCGTCGTCGAAGACAAGTGACGAATATGCTCGAGTCCGCTCCAGCCATGGTTCTTGCGACTGTCACTGCCCTGGAACGGTTCAGCCGAGCATTGCTCAGAACCCATTATTAGGAGATACCGATGGCAGCTAAAGAGGTTAAGTTTCACGATGGCGCCCGCAACAAGATCGTCGCCGGCGTCAACATCCTGGCCGACGCGGTCAAGGTGACCCTCGGTCCCAAGGGCCGTAACGTGGTGCTGGAGCGCTCCTTCGGCGCGCCCACCGTCACCAAGGACGGGGTGTCGGTGGCCAAGGAGATCGAGCTGAAGGACAAG
>DASRFY010000101.1:0-4102 GCA_035651315.1 Burkholderiales bacterium | reverse complement strand
GATCCGCATTCCGGCCGCCTTCTGCGGCGTCTTCGGTTTCAAGCCGACCTGGGGGGTGGTACCGGTATATCCGCATTCGCCGGCGTGGACACTTTGGCACCAGGGACCGCTGACGCGCACGGTCGAGGATGCGGCGCTGATGCAGACGGTCATCGCGCAGCCGGACGCGCGCGACTGGTACCAGATTCCGATGCATGACATCGACTATCGCGAGGGTCTGGACGCCGGCGTGAAAGGCCGGCGCATCGCCTACAGTCGCACCCTGGGCTACGCGCGGGTCGATCCCGAGGTGGCGTCGGCGGTCGAGCATGCGCTCGGCGTTTTCGAGGAGCTCGGCGCCGTCGTCGAGCGCATCGATCTCGACCTGGCGGATCCGATCGAGATCATGCAGCCCCTGTGGGCGGTGGCGCTCGCGATGGCGGTCGAGCCGCTCACCGCGCAGCAGCGCGGCCTGGTGGACCCGCCGCTGCTCGAACTCGCGCGGCCGGGCTTCGAGCTGAGCGCACTGCAGTATCGCCACCTGGAGAAGGAGCGGGAGCGCTTCGGCCGCCGGATGAACAGTCTGCACGCGGACTTCGATCTGCTGATCACGCCGCAGATGCCGATCGTCGCTTTCGCGGCCGGGCACGAGGTGCCGCCCGGCGGCGCGCGGCGCCGGTGGTGGGAATGGTCGCCGTTCACCTATCCGTTCAACCTCTCGCAGCAGCCGGTCGCCGCGGTGCCGTGCGGCTTCGTGGGAGGACTTCCGGTGGCGTTGCAGCTCATCGGCAAAAAGTTCGACGACGCGCAGGTGCTGCGCGCGGCGCGCGCCTTCGAGTCGATGCGGCCGTTCGTCATGCCGGTGCTCGCCGAGCAGTCGCTGCAGGTCGAAAAGGGCAGGACGTCCATGCAGGGGCGGGAGCGCCTCGGCGCCGCCCGGTCGAGGCAGGTTCCATGAAAGTCTCGGAGGAAGCCGTCGTGTCGCAGACATTGGTCGAAGGCGGCGCGGCGGCGCGTCTGCCGAACCGCTGGGCACAGCTCGCGATCGGCGTGACGTGCATGATCTCGATCGCGAGCCCGCAGTACGTCTGGGCGCTGTTCACCAAGCCCTTCATGGCCAAGCTGGGGGCGACGCTGGCCGAGGTGCAGGTAGTGTTTTCGATCGTGGTCGGGCTGCAGTGCCTGCTGGCGCCGCTCGGCGGCTATCTGGTCGAGCGCTTCGGCGTGCGCAGGCTGCTCGCCACCGGGGCGATCCTGGTGGGCGGAAGCTGGATCATCGGCGCGCGGGCGCAAAGCCTCGCCGCGCTGTACCTGACGTACGGGCTGTTTGCCGGACTCGGCACCGGGATCGTGTACATCGGCGTCGTCGGCCTGATGGTGAAGTGGTTCCCGGACCGCCGCGGGCTGGCCGCCGGCATCGCGGCCTCCGGCTACGGCATGGGCGCCTCGCTCACCACTTTCCCGATCTCCCACAGCCTGGCCGCATTCGGCCTGGAGCATACGCTGACGACGTACGGCTTCGTCTTCGGCGCCGTGTGCCTCGTCGGTGCGATGATGTTGCGCACGCCGCCGCACGACTACCAGGCGACCGTGCACGCCGGCCTGGAGTCGAACCGCGCGGACGTGCCGCCCGCCCGGATGCTGCGGCAGCCGGTCTTCTGGCTCATGTTCCTGATGATGACCATGATGTCCACTTCGGGCTTGATGGTCGTGTCGCAGATGGGCGCGTTCGCCAGGGATTTCGGCATCGTCGATGCCACCGTGTTCGGGCTCGCCGCGCTGCCGCTGGCGATGACCATCGACCGCGTGATGAACGGGTTGACGCGACCCGTCTTCGGATGGATATCGGACCGGATCGGCCGCGAAAACACCATGCTCCTTGCCTTCGCGCTGGAAGGCGCGGCGATGACCGTCTGGTTCCTGACGCGCGACAACGCGCTGCTGTTCGTGCTGCTCTCGGGGCTGGTCTTCTTCGGCTGGGGCGAGATCTTCTCGCTGTTCCCCTCCACGCTCACCGATACCTTCGGTCCGCGCTTCGCCTCGACCAACTACGGTTTCCTGTACGCGGGCGCGGGCGTGGGCGCGATCCTCGGCGGCCCGCTCGCCGCGCTGCTGTTCCAGGCGAGCGGAAGCTGGATCAGCGTGTTCGTCACGGCAATCGCCGCCAATTTCGCCACCGCATTCCTGGCGATCGCGTTGCTCAAGCCGATGCGTCGGCGCTATCTCTCTATCCGGCGATCAGTTGACCTGCATCAACCTCCGGGGCGCGGGCAACGCTAGCATTCGACGCGTAGCGTTGTGAAGAGGAGTCTGTCGTGAAGAACAACGTCGGAAACGCCGACCGTGTCGTTCGCGTCGTCGCCGGTCTGCTGATCCTGAGCCTGGTATTCGTGCTGGAGGGCAGCGTGCGCTGGTGGGGTCTGCTCGGTATCGTGCCGCTTGCCACCGGCCTCGTCGGCTGGTGCCCGGCGTATTGGGTGCTGGGAATGAACACCTGCGGCACCAAGACCGCTCACTGAGTCGCGCGCGATCGGTACCTCGACACGGCCCCGTCCGACGGGGGGCGCGTACCGTGCATTGACCGCAATCAAGGCGTGAACGCGGGCAGCCGCGTTACCATGCGTGGCATGTCTGCCCAGCCCGCCGCCGTGCCCGCCAATGCGGCGCACTGCTACCATTGCGGCCTGCCCGTTCCCGACGGCGCGCGTTTCGCGCTGGTCCTGGGCGGAGAGTCGCGCGCGCTGTGCTGCGCCGGCTGCGAAGCGGTGGCGCGGGCGATCGTCGGCGCGGGACTGGAAAGCTACTACCGGAAGCGCGATCGATTTCCGGATTCTCCCCGCGAGGCGCTGCCCGAAGTCGTCCGGGACCTCGCGGTGTTCGACCGTCCCGAGGTGCAGGGCGGCTTCGTTTCCGTTTCCGGCGAGCACGAGCGCGAAGCGGCGCTGATCCTGGAAGGCATCACCTGCCCGGCCTGCGTCTGGCTGAACGAAACCCACCTCTCGCGCCTGCCGGGCGTCAGCGCGGTCCACATCAATTACGCCACGCGCCGCGCGCGCGTGCGCTGGGATGCGCGCGCAACCTCGCTGTCGAAGATCCTGCGCGCGGTGCGCGCCATCGGCTACCGCGCCTACCCCTACGACGCGCAGGCGCTGGAAGAGAGCCGCCGGCGCGAGAGCCGCTCGATGCTGCTGCGGCTGGCGGTCGCCGGGCTGGGCATGATGCAGGTGATGATGTACGCCGTGCCCGGCTATCTCGCCGCGGAAGGCGAGATCGGCGCCGACATCGCCGCCTTGATGCGCTGGGCGAGCTTCGCGCTCACGCTGCCCGTCGTGCTCTATTCCGCGCTGCCGTTCTTCAGCGGGGCGCTGCGCGACCTGCGCGCGGGGCGCCCCGGGATGGATGTGCCGGTGGCGCTCGGCGTAGCCGGGGCGTTCCTCGCCAGCGCCGCCGCCACCTTTACCGGGAAAGGCGAGGTGTACTTCGAATCGGTGGCGATGTTCGTGTTCTTTCTGCTCGGCGGGCGGTACCTGGAGATGCGCGCGCGGCACAAGGCGGCCGACTACCTCGAGTTCCTGTCGCGCGCCCTGCCGGCAACGGCGAACCGGCTGGTGAATTTCCCGCTGTGCCTGAATACGGAATCCGTCTCCGCGGCGGCGCTGTCCGTGGGCGATTACGTGCTGGTGCATCCGGGAGAGACGTTCCCCGTCGACGGCCTGCTCGAGCAGGGCGATACCGAGGCGGACGAATCGCTGCTGACGGGCGAAAGCACGGCGGTGGAAAAAAGCGAAGGCGCTGCGGTGATCGGCGGTTCCGTCAACCGCGGCAATCCGGCGGTGGTCCGGGTGGAGCGGGTAGGCGAGCACACTGCGCTGTCTTCCCTCGTGCGGCTGATGGAGCGCGCGGCGCACGAGCGTCCACGGCTGCAGGAAATCACCGACCGGGTGGCCGGCCGTTTCGTGACGTTCGTGCTGGCAGCGGCGGCCGCCGCGGCGCTGGTCTGGCTCGCGATCGATCCGGCGCGGGCGCTGCCGATCGCGGTGGCGGTGCTGGTGGTGACCTGCCCCTGCGCGCTGTCGCTCGCGACGCCGATGGTGCTGGCGGTCGCCGCGGCGACGCTGGCGCG
>DASRFY010000100.1:0-33784 GCA_035651315.1 Burkholderiales bacterium | reverse complement strand
AAGTCGGATCGGAACTCGATCGCGTCGCGACCGCATGCAGGCTGGAGGCGGTGTTCGACCGGGAGATCTACAAGCTCTCCAAGGGTTATCGCCAACGCCTCGGGCTGGCCCAGGCGCTGCTCGGCAAACCGGAGGTGCTGCTGCTGGACGAGCCCACCGCGGGGCTCGACCCGGGGCAGATCCAGGAAACCCGGGAAGTCATCCGTTCCTTCGGCGAACACCACGCGGTGCTGCTGAGCACGCACATCCTCCCCGAGGTCACTCTCATCTGCGGGCGGGTCGCCATCATCAGCCAGGGCCGCCTGCTCGCCATCGATTCCCCGGACGGCCTGCAGCGCGCCTCCGAGCAGACCAACCGGGTGACGCTCACCGCCGCTGCGCCGGCGGAGGCGCTGCGCGCCGAGCTGCTGTCGCTCGCCGGGGTCGTCGCGGTGGCGATACAAGAAGTCCCCGGGAACGCGCGCCTGCTGAACGTCGAATGCCAGACCGACGCGCGCGAAGGCGTGGAAGCGGCGATCGCCCGGGCGGTAGCCGGCCGCTGGGACCTGCATCGGCTGGAGCGCCGGCAACCGACGCTGGAGAACGTGTTCCTGCGCTACGTGAGCCAGGCGCCGGCGGAAGCGAGGCTGCAATGACCGGCGTGGCCGCGGTCTATCGCAAGGAGCTGCTGTCCTATTTCCGGTCGCCGATCGCCTATTTCGTGCTGGCCGTGTTCCTGCTGGGCACCGGCTACTTCTTCACCTACAACATGTTCCTGACCGGCAGCGCCTCGATGACCGAGACGTTCCGCGACATGGGCATCCTGCTCATCACGGTGAGCCCGCTGGTGTCGATGCGGCTGTTCTCGGCGGAGTACAGCGGGCGCACCATGGAGCTGCTCATGACGCTGCCGCTCAAGCCCCGGGAAATCGTGCTTGGCAAGTTTCTCGGCGCGGTCACCATCCTGCTGCTGATGACCGCGGGCACGCTCATCGACCTGGTGCCGCTGTACCTGTTCGGCAATCCGCAGACCACGACCATCGTCGCCGGCTACGTCGGCTTCGTGCTGCTGGGCATGGCCTGCCTCGCGGTCGGGCAATTCTTTTCGACCCTGACGCAGAACCAGATCGTCGCCGCCCTGATCACGGTGCCGGTGCTGCTGAGCTTCTGGTTCATCGGGCATCTGCAGAGCTTTCAGACCTCCTACGCCGTGCGCGGCCTGCTGGGCTACCTGTCGTTCGCCCTGCACTTCGCCGATTTCGTGCAGGGCCTGGTACGAAGCGAGGGCGTCGTTTTCTTTCTGATCGTCAGCGCCATCGCGCTGACCTTGAACGCCAGCTACCTCCAGTGGCGACGCTGACATGGACCGTCTGCTCCGCTCCGGCCTGACCCTGCTCGCCGGGATCGCCCTGCTGGCGACCGCCGGCGCGATTCACGCCATCTTTCTCGAAGCGAGCGTCTGGACGGCGCTCATCGCGGCCGCCGGGCTGGGACTCTCGGCATGGGGGGCCTACGCCCTGCGCGCCGACCTGGGCGCCCTGGTCCGGCACCGGCGCGGGGAGATCGCGCTCTACACCCTCGGCGTGGTCGGGATGCTGGCGGCGCTGGCGTATCTCTCGCTGCTGTTCCCGATGCGCCTCGACATGACGGCGGAGAGGCGCTACTCGCTGTCGGATGCGACCGTGAAGATGCTGAAGGCGCTCGACCGGCCGGTGCACATCACGTTCTTCCACGATCCGATGATGCGCGAGACCGTCGAGCTGTACCAGCTTATCGCCAGGCAGACGGACAAGGTTACGCTCGAGCTGTACGACCCCATGCTCAACCCGGCGCAGGCGCGGCTGCGAGGCGTGCAGTTCGCCGGCACGGCGCTCATGGAAAGCGAAGGCCGCAAGCTGCAGGTCAACAGCGACAAGGAGACCGACATCGCCAACGGCATCCTGCGCGTGTCGATGGGGGTGCAGCAGACGCTGTGCTTCCTGGACGGGCACCGCGAACCCGACCCGTTCAGCCAGGAAACGCACGACCACGTGGAAGGCGCCCCCGGGCACACCCACGGCCTCGGCGCGCAATACGTCCTGCACACGCAGCACGGCATGGCGAAAGCGCGCATCGCCCTGGAGTCCATGAACTACAAGGTCGAGAAGATCTCGCTCACGCGCAGCGAGAGCGCAGCCGCGCTCTCGCATTGCGCCTTGCTGGTCGTGGCCGGCCCCAAGCTCGAGTTGCTGCCGACGGAGATCTCCGCGATCGACGGCTTCCTCGCCGCCGGGGGCAACGCGTTCTTCATGCTCGACCCCTTCGTGCGCACCGGGCTGGAGCCGGTGCTGCGCGAGTACGGGATCGTCGCCGACGATGACATCGTGATCGACGAGGCGAGCCACTTCTGGGCCGACCCGTCCTCGCCCGCGGTCACCGACTACAACTACCATCAGATCACGCGCGATCTGCCGCTGACGTTCTTCCCCGGCGCGCGGTCGCTGTCGCCCACGCCGCAGCGCATCCCCGGCGTCAACGTGATCCCGCTCGCCAACTCTTCCAAGGAAAGCTGGGGGCAGCACAACCCGACGCGCGTCGAGTTCAAGGAAGGACGCGATACCCGCGGCCCGACCACGCTGATGGCGGTCGCGATCCGCAGGCCCATGTCCGCCGACGATCCGCTGTACCGTTCCGCGCCGCCGGGCAACGCGGCTGCGGCGGGCGCGGCCGCGATGGTTCGTCCGCGCAACGCGGTAACCGCCCGGTCGCGGATCGTGGTGGTCGGCGATTCGGATTTCGCCACCAACTCGTTTTTTCAGATCATGGGCAACGGGAACCTGTTCCTGAATGCGGTGAACTATCTCGCGGCGCGGGAAAACCTGATCGGGATCGAACCGCGAACCTACGAGCTGCCGCGGGTCAATCTCACCAACCGGCAGATGCGGGCCACGTTCTTCCTGTCGGTCATCCTGATTCCTGCGCTGCTGGCCGTGGTCGGCATCGCGGTGTGGTGGAAGCAGCGGTGAGCGCCGCGATCCGCCCCCGGCTGGTGGCCGTCTGGCTGGCCCTGCTGGCGCTGGTGGGAGCGATCGCGGTCATCGAGTACCGGGATCGCCCGGCGCCGCCCACCGGCGAAGCCGGCGGCGCGCCGGACCCGGAGCGCGCGCACATGCTGCTGCCCGCGCCGGTGGAGCAGCTCGGGGCGATCGAGGTGGGCGTCGCGGGGACGCTGCACCGTTTCCAGCGCGACGCTTCGGGCGCCTGGTTCTATCACGGGGTGCACGCGGCATCGGACCAGAGTCGTCACAGCCATCAAACCGATCCGGTCGCCGCGCAGCGCATCGACCACGCGTTCGCCGGGCTCGGCAGGGCGCGCATCGAGCGCCGTCTCCCGCTCGACGTTCACGCAGCCGAATACGGCGTCACCTCGCCGCAGATGATCGTCCTCGTGTACCGCAAGGACGAGCCGCAGCCGCTGGCCCAGTTCGCGGTCGGCGATATCGCGCCCGACGGGCTGAGCCGCTACGTGCTGATCGTCGGCGGCTCGTCCGTGGTGACGATCGCCAATTACCAGATCGACAATCTGCTGGGCCTGATCAGGGACATGAGCAGCCAGGCGCGGCAAACCGCCGCGGGCCCGGCGGGGAAATAAACCGCGCAGCCCCACGCGGCACTCGACCGGGCATCCCATGATTCGAAGCGCGCTCGCAGCATTGGTCTTCGGCTTTTGCGTGAGCGCCGCGCACGCGCATACCGGAGGGCCGATGAATCTGGCCTCGGTCACGGTGGACGGGCGCGCCGTGCGCTACGAGATCGCGTTCGCCGTGCCGTCGCTGCCGCCAGCGTTGTCCGCGCAGATGCGGCTGGGAATCCCCGGCGCGGCAGCCGATTTCGGCCCGCTGCTCGGCGCGGTGACGGGCAAGGTGCGGGTGACGGTCAACGGCGTCGCCTGCGCAACCGACCGCGGCCGGGTCGCGCCGCCCGCAAAGGAAGGCGACGCCGTGCGCGTTACCGTGGACTATGCCTGCGCCGCCGCCCCCGGGGTCCTCGCAATCCGCGACGATCTGTTCGACGTCCTGGGCGACAATTTCCACACCGTCGCGCTCATCGTGTGGCCGGGCGGCAGCCGGCAGTTCATGTTCCAGCCCGATCTGCGCGAGGCTCGGCTCGAGCTTTCGGCGTCCACCGCGGCGAGCGGCACGTCCAGTTTCTTCCTGCTCGGCGTCGAGCACATCCTGATCGGCTGGGACCACCTGCTGTTCCTGATGTGCCTGCTGCTGCTGGGCGGCAGCTTCTGGAACCTGCTCAAGATCATCACCGCGTTCACGATCGCGCACAGCATCACGCTCGCGGCCGCCGCGCTCGAGCTGGTGACGCTCCCCAGCCGTCTGGTGGAATCCACGATCGCGCTGTCGATCGCCTACGTGGCGGCGGAGAACGTGCTTCTGCGCGACAAGGCCGCCTCCAAGCGCTGGCTGGTGGCCTTCGTGTTCGGCCTGGTGCACGGCTTCGGCTTTTCGTCGGTGCTGAAGGAGATCGGGCTGCCCACGCAGGGGCTGGTCTGGGCGCTGCTCGGCTTCAATCTCGGCGTGGAAGCGGGCCAGGCGACGGTGGTCGCGATCGCGATGCCGATGCTGATCTGGCTGCGCCGGCGGCCGTGGGAGCCGCGCGCGGTGACGACGGTTTCGGCGATCGTGCTCGCGGTCGGGCTGGGACTGTTCCTCGAACGCGCGTTTTTCTAGTGCGGAATTCCATCACAAGACACAGAGGCACAGAGAACTTCAAAATCGAATTAACCACCAAGAGCACCAGGCACACCAAGAATTCCAGGAATGGAATTCATGAATTGTGTTTTTCCTGGTGACCTTAGTGTCCTTGGTGGTTCGTGGTTTGGTCTTGCTTTTCTCTGTGTCTCTGTGCCTCTGTGGTAATTCCAGACCAGGAAAATAAAAAGGCCCGCTTGCGCGGGCCTTGAGTCGGTACTGCGAGATCAGTTATTTCAACTTGGTTTCCTTGTACAGCACGTGCTTGCGGGCACGGGGATCGAATTTCTTCATCTCGAGCTTGTCCGGCGTGGTGCGCTTGTTCTTGGTGGTGGTGTAGAAGTGGCCGGTCCCGGCGGTGGACTCGAGCTTGATTTTCTCTCTCATGGCTGCGGTTCCCTGAGTCTCAAACGTGCTCGCCGCGGGCGCGCATCTCCGCGAGCACCGCGTCGATGCCTTTCTTGTCGATGGTGCGCAGCGCCGCGTTGCTCAGGCGCAGGCCGATCCAGCGGTTCTCGCTCTCGACCCAGAGACGGCGGTACTGCAGGTTCGGCAGGAACCGGCGCCGGGTCCTGTTGTTGGCGTGGGAGACGTGGTTCCCGCGCATCGGCTTCTTGCCGGTCACTTGGCAGACTCGGGCCATGTTGTTGCTCCGGAGGAAATCTGGAAAAGGTCGTTTTATAGCACGGCAGTCCCCGGAAAATCAAGGCGTTCGCGCCGTTGCCAGGCCGGCGGGCAGCGTCCGAGCATCGCGCGTTCGGTTGTGCCAAATCCGAATCGCGCTTCGCCGGATGCGGGTTAGGGACTCGTTCCCCGCGCTGCCGCAGCGCGCGGCGGCGCAGTCCGCCTTCGCGTTCTCGTCGCCCTGAAATTTCTCGGCGTCCGCTATCCGCGCGCCGAATGGCTCGGATGCGGCCTGCCTTCGCGCTCGCCCGCCTCGCGAAAACGCAGCCGAGGCGTGCTGCGCCCATCTTGGCCCGCATCCGAGAAAATCCCCGTCCGGCCTTGACACTTTCGCAACCTCCCGGCTTAATTCGGCGTGGCGCGGCCAGCGGTTACTCGATTACAAGTTGTAATCGCCGGGACGCCCGGGCAAAAAAAGAGAAAACCAGTTACCGCACCGTCCAGTTCAACTACGTCTTGGAGGAGCAAATGAAAAGAAGGTGTCAATTCGTTTTAGGCGCCGCAGCGCTCTATTTGGCTGCGTCGTTCGGCGCGTACGCGCAGGACCCGACGACGGCATACGCGCCGCCGTCGCCGCACGGGATGAAACTGTACGCATTCAGCTCCGGCGCGCTGACGATCGGCAAGGGCGTGTTGCAGAACTTCGGGCCGATGGAACCTCCCATCAAGATTCCGGTTGGCTTCTACGTCGTGCACCATCCCAAGGGCAACGTCCTGTTCGACACGGGCAACAACGACAAGATCATCACCGACCCGAGCTACTGGGGTCCGAACTTCAAGGCGATCATGCCGGTGAACACCCCTGACGTGGCGATCGACGTCCAGCTGAAGAAGATCGGCATGTCGCCGGACGACATCAAGTACGTGGTCGTCAGCCACATGCACTTGGACCATGGGGGCAACGTCGCGAAGTTCCCGCACGCCACGCTGATCATCCAGCGCGATGAGATCAACATGGCCTTCTTCCCGCCCGAACCCTACGCCGGCCCGTACATCCCCGGCGATGCGTACGCGCTGCGGGCGCCCACGGGCAGCTCCAAGCCGAACGCCATGAAGATGGTGATCCTCGAGAAGCAGGACATGGACATCTTCGGCGACGGCAGCGTGATCGTGAAGAACTGGCAGGGTCATACCGCCGGCAGCCAGATGCTTCTGGTGCGCCTGCCCAAGACCGGGCCCATCATTCTCACGGGCGACAACGTCTATTTTCGCGAGAACGTGGAGAAGAGCCTGCCGCCGAACCTGGTGCTCGCCTACAACCCGGCCGGAATCATGCGCGCCTATGAATGGATCCGCTACATGATGGCGACCGAGCACGCGGACTTCTTCACGGCGCACGATCCGGACGCGTTCAAGGCCATGAGGAAAGCGCCGGAATATTACGAATGATCTGAGCGGGTTTCCGGCAGCGTAACCGACTCGCGCGCCGGGGCGATGCGTCGCCCCGGCGCTTTTTTTACGATCTTCCGAAGCATCAATGGCCCCGATTCTGGTCGCGGACCGCCTCAGCAAGTGGTACGGCGCCCGTCTTGCAGTGGACGACGTCTCGTTCGAAGTGCAACAGGGCGAAGTGATGGGACTGCTCGGACCCAACGGTTCGGGCAAGAGCACCATCCTGCGAATCCTGACCGGATACCTCCGCCCGTCCGCCGGGACGGCGCGAATCGCCGGATTCGACGTCGTCGCGCAGGGCCTGCAGGCGCGCAACCGCATCGGCTACGTTCCCGAGGACGTGCCGCTGTACACGCACATGCGCGTGACCGAGTTCCTGGAATTCATGGGCAGGCTGCGCGGCTTGCATGGGGCCGCGCTCGCCGGCGCGATCGAATCGGTGTGCGAGCGCGTGTCTCTGGGTGCGGTGCGCGACCTGCTGATCGGCAAGCTGTCGCGCGGCTACCGGCAACGCGTCGCCATCGCCCAGGCGCTCATCAGCAGCCCTGAACTGCTCGTCCTGGACGAACCCACCAACGGACTCGACCCGCGCCAGATCATCGAGCTGCGAGACCTCATCCGCCTGCTGGCCGGCAACTGCGCCATCCTGGTGACCTCCCACGTACTGGCCGAAATCGAGCGCATCGCGCACCGGGCGGCAATCCTGTTGAACGGGCGACTGCTCACCGTGCATGCCCTGGCGAAGGGTGAGCATGGCGGCGCATTGCGCGTGCAGGTCCGCGCGCAGGCGGCAAGCGCCGTGGACGCGTGCTTGAAGGCGGTGGATGGGGTCCTGGAGGCCAGGCGCGAGGCGCGTTCGGACGGATTGGAGACCTGGCGCGTGAGGGTCTCGGAACCCGCGGTCGGCGAGCGGATCACCGCGGCGCTCGCGCAGGCCGGATTCGGCGTGCGGGAGATCACCGCCGCCGCCTCCGACCTGGAGGATCTGTTCCTGCGGCTCACCGCGCAGGAGAGGCCGCGATGAAAGCCTTCGCCACGCTGCTCGCGAAGGAGACCAAGGCCCTGTTCTCCTCGCCGATCGCCTACGCCGTGATTGCGGTCTACCTCCTGCTCGTGGGCTACACGTTCACCGCAGCCCTGTTCATCACCAGGATGGCCACCCTGGTGCACATCTTCTTTCAGGCGTCCGTGCTGCTGCTTCTGATCATCCCCATCATCACGATGCGCCAGTTCTCGGAGGAGCGGAAATCCGGCACGCTGGAGCTGCTCCTTACCGCGCCGGTGCGCGAGTTCACCATCGTGCTGGCCAAGTTCGGCGCCAGCATGGCCGTCGTGCTGGTGATGGTCGCCCTGACCGCGAGCTACGCGGTCGTGCTCGCCGTGTACGGCAATCCCGACCTGGGTCCGATCTACAGCGGCTATCTCGGTCTCGTCCTGCTCGGCTCGGCGCTGACCGCGCTCGGCCTCGTGATCTCCGCGCTGACCGCCAACCAGATCGTGGCCGCCGTCGTGTCGCTCGGGCTGTTCTCGCTGTTGTGGATGCTCGATTCCGTGGCGGCGCTGCTGCCCGATCCCTTCGACAGCTTCCTGATCAGCCTGTCGCTGCTCGCGCATTTCACGCCGCTCGCCACCGGCGCCATGTACGCCTCGAATTTCGGCTTCTTTCTCAGCGTCACGCTTCTGGGCCTGTTCCTGACGGTGCGTGCGCTCGCCCGTCGCTGAACCGTGGAACACGCGCTGGACATCCGTAACCTCCTGTGGTTCGCCGGATGGCTGATCGCGCTGGCCGTGCTCTTCGTGGCCGCGCTCCGGCTGCCACTGCAGACCAGGCTGCGAAAGGCGGGCTCCTTGCTCTACAACTGGGGCGTGGTCGTCGGCGCCATCGTCCTGGTCGCGGTGGCCAACGCGGCACTGGTGCTGCACGACGCCTATCTGGATCTCACGCGCGAAAAAGTATTCACGCCGTCCGAGCAGGCGATGAAGGTCGTCGATTCGCTGCAGCGCGACGTCGACGTCACCTACTTCTACCAGGGACAGGACCAGAACGGCCGGCGCATGAAGGACGTGCTGGAGGTCATGGGGCATCGAAACGCGCACCTGCGCGTGCGCGCGATCGATCCGGACAAGCAGCCGACGCTGGCGGAGACCGCCGGCGTGAAACTGTACAACGCGGCGGTCATCGAGGCGGAGGGACGCCGCGTGATGGTGCAGAGCACGGACGAGAACGACATCGCGGTCGGCATCCTGCGCGTGCTGCGCGAGCGCGTGATCAACATCTGTTTCCTGGAGGGGCACAACGAGTTTCCGATGGACAACTTCGAGTTCCACACCCATCTCGAAGGCCTGCAAGGCCATTCCCATGGGGATGCGAACTCTGCGGTCGTCAAGATGCCGGGCCACGGCATCGGGCGCCTGCGGCGCGCCCTCGAAGCGCTCGGCTACGACGTGCGCAAGGTCATACTTGCCACCGCGGGAGCGGTGCCCGCGGACTGCGCCCTGGCAATCGACGCCAATCCGCGTACGACGTTCCTGCCGGCGGAAAGTGCGGCGCTGGAGAAGTACATCCGCAACGGCGGTTCGGTGCTGCTGATGCTCGACCTGGGGTTCGTCATCGAGCCCCACCTCGCCCGCCTCCTGGAGGAGATCGGCGTGCGGCCGGAGCAGAAGGTGGTCATCGACCCGCTGAGCCACTACTCCTCAGACCCCGAAATGGTGGCGGTGACCGGCTACGACAACAGCCCGATCACCCGCAACGTGTCCATGACCTTCTATCCCGGAATACGGCCGCTGGAGCTGATCGCGCCCGCGAACGGGGTAACTGCGGCTGCGCTGTTCGAGAGCAGCCGTGACAGCTATACGAAGGACGTCAGGCCGGTGGAGGCACGGCAGGTCCCCGAGGAGCCGCGCGCCGGCGCCGATCGCCGCGCCGCGCCGGTGAAGGCCGGGCCGCGCGTCCTGGCGGCCGCGTCGACGGGACATCTGCCAGGCGCCGCGCCGGGGAGCGAAGCGTTCCGCGCGATCGTCGTCGGCGACGGCGACTTTGCCAGCAATTCGTTTCTGCCCTACATGTCCAACAGTGACCTCGCCCTGTCCATGGTGCGCTGGCTGGTCCGTGAGGAGCGCTCGCCCACCGTTGCCTCGCGCATCCCGGTACCGCCCATGATCCTGCTGACACAGCCGCAGATGCTGTGGATCTTCCTCATCCTCGAGGTGCTGCTGCCGGGCGCCCTGATCGTGCTCGGAGGGGTAATGTGGTGGAAGCATCGCTGAGCGCCCGCGTGAAGCGCTGGTGGCCCGCGGCCGCCGGCACCGCGGCGGCAATCTTCCTGGTCGCGATGGTCATCACCGGCTCGCGGCCGGAATCCAGGCAGCTCATAAAGTTCGAAGCCAAGGGCGTCATGCACCTCGCACCGGAGCGCATCACGAAGGTGGACATCGAGTCCGCGGGCGGCCGCTACACCCTGACCCGTACGGCGGAGAAAGCCTGGGTACGCGAAGGCGGGGCGGCGCTCGCCACGGCCCTGGCCGCGGACACGAGCATGGCGGTCCAGTTCATGAACACGTCGGGGCCGACGCGAGAGATGACGGCCGAGGAGCTGCGCGGTGCGGAACTCGCGGCGTTCGGGCTGGATCACCCTCGCGTATCGGTCACCCTCTACGAAGGCCCGACGCGCGTGATTACGGCGCATTTCGGTGCGCACAACCCCGGCGGGCTGCTGCAGTACATGAAAGTCGACGGGCGCGACGAGGTGTTCCTGATGTCGCGCTTCGTGGGCGAGCAATGGGAAAAAGTGGCAAGCGGGATCTCGAGCCGATGATGCCCGCCCGCCATGCCGGCGCCGGCGCGCTGCGGCTTGCCTCGCGTCTCGTTGCCGAGGAGGAACGGTGAAAGGCTGGATCTTCGCGCGCGAAGAAATCGCGATCCGTATGGTCCTCATTGCGGGAGCCGCAATGGTCCTTGCTGTCGGGCTGTGCCGGAACGCCTCGGCGCACCTCGGAGGCCATACGGGCTATGCATCGATCTCCATCGAGCGACAGCAGGTGCGCTACAGCCTGCAGCTCTCGGCGGTTTCGCTGCCGCCGGCGCTTGCCGACCAGATGAAGCTTGGCAAGCCCGGCCTGCTGCCGGACCTGAATCCACTGCTTGCGGCGATCGGCAGGCAGATCAAGCTCACCAACGCAGGCCGCGTCTGCCAGGCGGGACCGGGATTCGTGACCCCTCCCCCGCCGGACGTCGCCAGCATCACGCTGGTCGTGGACTTCGTCTGTACCGACCGCGTGTCGCAGCTCACCATCGTGGACGACCTGCCCGACGTGCTGGGTACCGATTACCACACGCTTGCGCGCATCGACTGGCCGGGCGGCAGCGACCAGTTCGCATTCACGCCCGAGACGCGCAGCTACACGGTAAAAGTCGGCACAACGGGCGCGCAGGCAACCGGCAGCGAGAGCTTCTTCCTGCTCGGCGTCCAGCACATTCTCACCGGCTGGGATCACCTGCTGTTCCTGCTCTGCCTGCTGCTGTTGGGCAACGGCTTCTGGTCGCTGCTCAAGATCGTCACCGCATTCACCATCGCGCACAGCATCACGCTGGCGGCGGCGGCGCTGGGGGTCGTCGTGCCGCCGAGCCGGCTGATCGAATCGACGATCGCGTTGTCGATCGCCTACGTCGCGGCGGAAAACGTGTTCCTGCGCGACCGCTCCGCATCCAAGCGCTGGATGGTCGCATTTGCGTTCGGGCTGGTGCACGGCTTCGGCTTTTCCTCGGTGCTGCGCGAGATCGGGCTGCCGAAGGAGGGGCTCGTCTGGTCGCTGCTCGGTTTCAATCTCGGCGTCGAGGCGGGACAGGCGATCGTGGTCGCGGCGGCAATGCCGCTGCTGCTGCGGCTGCGCCGCGCGTCCTGGGAGCCGCGCATGGTCAAAGGCCTCTCGGCTTTCGTCCTCGCCGTGGGCGTGGGTCTTTTCTTCCAGCGCGCGTTCTTTTAGAAATCCAATCTCACCACAGAGTCACTGAGGCACAGAGAACTTCAATAGCGAATCAACCACCAAGAGCACCAAGCACACCAAGTATTCCAGGAAGGGTATTCATGAATTGTGTCCTTCTTGGTGACCTTGGTGGTTCGTGGTTTTGCCTTGTTGATCGCCGGCCTTCGCTCTACAGCAGCCCGCGCTCGGCGAAGGACAGCGCCGAGCCGCTGCCGACTACGAAGTGGTCGAGCACGCGCACGTCCACCGTGCCGAGCGCCTGCTTCAGCGCCTGGGTGAGCACCTCGTCCGAGCGGCTGGGCTCGGCCACCCCGGAGGGATGGTTGTGCGCGAAGATGACCGACGCGGCGTTCAGCGCCAGCGCGCGCCGGACGACTTCGCGCGGATAGACGCTGGTCTGGGTTAGCGTGCCCGCGAACAGCTCCTCCGCCGCGATCACCCGGTTCTGCGCATCGAGAAAGATGCCGACGAACACTTCCACCGGCCGATGCTCGAGCGTAAGCCGCAGGAAGTCGCGCACCGCGGCGGGCGAGCCGAGGTTGTCGCCCGCTTTCATTTTCTGCGCGAGCGCCCTGCGCGCCATCTCGATCGTCGCCTGAAGCTGGACGTATTTCGCCACGCCCAGCCCCTTGATCCCGCAGAACGCGTCGAGGTCCGCGGCAGCCAGCTCGCCGAGCGTCTCGAAACGCTCGATGAGTTCCCGCGCCAGCTCGATCGCGTTTTTCCCGGGCGCTCCGGTGCGAAGGAAGATCGCCAGCAGCTCGGCGTCGGAAAGCGCCCCGGGACCCTTGGCGAGCAATTTCTCTCTGGGTCGATCGTCTTCCGGCCAGTCTCGGATCGCCATGGCACTTTCCCCCGGTTCGCCGAGAGTTTACACTGCGCCGCCAAGGTACCCGGTGAGCTCGTTCGATGGCCGAATTGACTGGTAAACGCATACTGCTCGGACTGACCGGCGGCATCGCCGCCTACAAGGCCGCCGAGCTTGCGCGCCTGTTCGTCAAGGAAGGCGCGGACGTGCAATCGGTGATGTCCGAAGCGGCCTGTCGCTTCATTACGCCACTCACCCTGCAGGCGCTCACCGGCAAGCCGGTGTTCACTAGCATGTGGGACTCGCGGACGGCGAACGGCATGCCGCACATCGAGCTGTCGCGCGACCGCGACCTGATCGTGGTGGCCCCGGCGACCGCGGATTTCATGGCCAGGCTGGTGCACGGCGCCGCCGACGATCTGCTCGCCGCGTTGTGCCTGGCGCGCGAATGCCCGCTGATCATCGCGCCGGCGATGAACCGCCAGATGTGGGAAAACCCCGCCACCCAGCGCAACGTCGAGCGTCTCGGGCGGGACGGCGTGATCGTCGCCGGTCCGGGGAGCGGCGATCAGGCCTGCGGCGAAACCGGCATGGGTCGCATGGCGGAGCCGGAAGAAATCGTCGAGGCGGCGATCGCCTGGTTCCAGCCCAAGCTGCTCGCGGGGGCGCGCGTGCTGGTCACCGCCGGACCGACGTACGAGCCGATCGACGCCGTGCGCGGCATCACCAACCTGAGCTCGGGGCGCATGGGCTACGCGGTGGCGCGCGCCGCGCTCGAGGCGGGCGCGCAGGTCACGCTGGTGACCGGCCGCACCGGACTCGAACCGCCGAACGGCGCCGCGGTGGTACACGTCGTCACCGCGGAGGAAATGCTAGACGCCGTCCTGCGGCAGATCGACCGCTGCGACATCTTCATCGGCGTTGCCGCGGTCGCGGACTACCGCGTGGCGAACCCGCAAGAGCACAAGATCAAGAAGGACGGCGCGCTGCCGACCCTGGAACTCGCTCGCACGCCGGACATCCTGGAAGCCGTCGCCCGTCGTCCCAACGCGCCCTTCTGCGTCGGGTTCGCAGCCGAAACCCACGATCTGGCGCGGTATGCGCAGGAGAAACGCCGCAAGAAGAAGATTCCGCTGCTCGCCGCCAATCCGGTGCAGACTTCGCTCGGCACCGAGGACAACGAACTGCTGCTGTTCGACGACGACGGCATGCACCGCCTGGAACGCAGCCGCAAACTAGACCAGGCCCGCGGCCTGATCCGCCATATCGCCAAGCTCTATAAGCCTTCGCGCGCCACGGTGACCGTGCGTTGAGGCAAGCGTTCCCCTTGTCCATGAAACGTATCGACGTTCGTATTCTCGACGCGCGCCTGCGGGAACAGATGCCCGCCTATGCCACCGCCGGCTCCGCGGGGCTGGATCTGCGCGCGTGCATCGGCACCGCAGTGGAACTACAACCCGGGGAAAGCGAGCTGATCCCCAGCGGCATCGCCATTCACCTCGCCGACCCCGGCCTGGCGGCCGTCGTCCTTCCCCGCTCCGGGCTCGGACACAAACACGGCATCGTGCTCGGCAACCTGGTGGGCCTGATCGATTCGGATTACCAGGGGCAGAT
This sequence comes from Burkholderiales bacterium, assembly GCA_035651315.1. GTDB lineage: Bacteria > Pseudomonadota > Gammaproteobacteria > Burkholderiales > Eutrophovitaceae > DASRFY01. The sequence continues at coordinate 19,579 of DASRFY010000100.1, read as the reverse complement.
CTTCGTCTCGGTCTGGAACCGCGGCAGCCGGACTTTCACGCTCAACCCGATGGAGCGCATCGCCCAGCTGGTGGTGGTTCCGATCGTGCAGGTCGCGTTCAACGTCGTCGACGAGTTCGTCGAGAGCAGCCGCGGTGCGGGCGGCTTCGGCAGCACCGGAAAGCATTGAGCCCGGCGCAGGCACGTCCCACCACAGAGGCACAGAGAAAGGCAAGATCGAATCGCGAACCACCAAGGCGCCAAGACACCGAGACGTCAAGGAAATCGAGATAGAAAACCGGACAGACCAGAGGCCGATCCGGGGCTTCAAGCGAGATACCTGCTCCCCCCTCGAGTCTTGTTCGGCTTTTCTTGGTGCCTTGGTGTCCTTAGTGGTTGTACCCTCTTCGATTTTCCCTGTACATCGGTGATGATTCCTGACCAAAAAAAGCCGGCGAGTGCCGGCCTTTTTGCATCCGAGACCATCAGTTGGTCTTGGGAAAGACCATCGGCTCTTCGGCCTTCTTGCTGTAGGGATCGGGAATCTCCCCCGATGCAATCCTGCGTTTTTCTTCCCAGCGCAGGAAGGTGACGACGCTGAGAATCTCGTCCTGGGTCATCGTGGTGCCGAAGGACCCCATCGTTCCTCCCAGCGCCCTGTTGGAAATGCCGCCGGCGATGGTGGCGTAGATTTCGGCATTGGTATTGCCGGTGTAGTGGAACACTCCGCACGTCAGGCAGGGGCCTTTGCCGCCATGCCCGTCGCCGCCGTGGCAAAAGGCGCAGCGCTGGGCGAATTTTGCCCTACCCTTGTCCACTACGCTCATGTCGTTGGTCGGCAGCTCGAGGTCGTTTTCGTTGGCCTTGTGCTGCGCCGCCGCGGGCCGCGCGAGGAACAGGCTGGACGTCAGGGCGAGCGCGAGCGTCAGCGCCCCGAGCGCGAGCGCCCCCGCGTACCACGGCTTCGAATACTTGACGGACATCATTGAAGCTCTCCTCCCAAGATCGCTCAGGAATTAAAAGGTGAATAGAACGGAACGCCGTAGCTTTCCACGATCTGCCTGATTTTACCGTCGCCAAGCAGCTCCCGGATGCCGTCGTTGACGAACTTCATCAGGGATTCGTCCTGCTTGCGCACGACGTAGCGCAGGTTCCAGCGCTGGCCCGGAACCGGCACGTAGCCCTCCACCATCTTGAATTTCGCGTCGGGGAATTCCCGCTTGGCCACCGCGATGGCGGTCGCCCAGACCATGGCGGCGTTGATCTCCCCCTCCGCCATGCCCTTCATGATGCGCCGGTTGTCCAGATACAGGCTGCGCGGAATGTTGTTGGTGAACAGATAGTCGTCGATCGGGGTGGACATGGAAACGCCAACCTTGATGTTGGCGTCCTTCATCTCCTGCAGCGTTTTCTTGCCGGCGGCGGGGCCCTGGACCACGAGCACATAGCCGAGCCCGAGGTAGGGATCGGTGAACGCGAGCTTGCCCATCAACTCGTCGTCGTCGCCGGAATCGGACACGCCCATGAAGACGTCGCAGCGCCCCTTGAAGATCGAGTTGCGGAACGCGCGCGACAGTCCGCCGCGGGTGCCGGTATCGGCCCAGTACATCTCCAGACGCATGCCGCCGCGCTTGGCGATCTCGCGCATGATCTCGACGTCGAAGCCCGGGGGATCGGTATTCTGGGCCGAGTACGGAAAATCGTACGGGTCGGCGCAGGCGACGAGCTTGCCCTTGGCCTTGGAACGCTCCAGGACGTCGCTGATCTCGTCGGGATCGATCGCCGCACCCTGCTGCTGCGCCCGCGCCGGCGCGGTGCCGGACAGCAGCAGCGCCGCCAGGCAGATCAATGTCAGAAGTTTTCTCAACGCTCTCTCCTCTCGTACACGCCTCGCTGCGCCCCGTTCGAATCGGGATCTTGTTGGAGGACCGGATTGTCGGCGCGTCGTTCCAGGAATGACGCCGGCCGTGCCGTCTCTCCACAAAAAATAAGGGAGGGCGCGTTTCGCCCCCCCTTACCATGCTGCTTGCTTGCCGATTGCAGCCGGAAGTTATCCCACCGGCTTATTCGACAGAGAACACCATCAGGCCGCCGCCCTTCTGGTGCGTCTTCAGCCAGTCGGCGTAGTACAGGGGCCAGATGCCGCCGCCGCCCGCGCCGTACACGATCGCGACGTACTGCTTGCCGCCGGCCGTGAAGGTGGTCGGGTTGCCGTGCACGCCCGAGCCGACCTGGTACGACCAGAGATGCTCGCCGGTCTCGTCGTTGACGGCGTTGAAGTAGCCGTCCGGATCGCCGTAGAACGCCAGGCCGCCGCCGGTGGTCAGCAGACCGCTGGTCGCCGGGTAGCTCTGCGACTTGTCCCACACCAGCTTGCCGGTGGCCGCGTCGAAGGCCTTGATGTGGCCCGCGCCGGCGTTGAAGGTAATGACCTTCGCGCCGAGGTACCACTCGCCGCGCTTCCACTCCATTTTCTTCGCCTGCAGGTCCATCGCGAAGTCGTAGACCGGCACGTAGGCCATCTTGGTACGCAGGCTGACGGAAAGCGGGTGCCATTCCTTGCCGCCGTCGAGCGACGGAGCGATGTCGGTGGTCACCTTGTCATACACGACGTCCTTTTCCGGCCAGTTGTAGATCGGCTTGCAGTTGTTGGCCGTGGTGATGGGCTTGGTCCAGTTCACGCGCTGCAGCGCGGTGACCCACACGCACTTGTGCTCCAGCCCGGCCTTGCTCCTGGCGGTAGCGACGCGGTCGATGCCGTAGAGGTGGCCGTTGCGCGAGCCGTGCACCCAGATCTTCTTGCCGCCGAGATCGACGAGTACGTTCTCGTTCACGCCGTCGTAGTCGTACGGATCGTTCGGCGTGTAGTTGAAGTAGCTCTTGATCTTGCCGGTGTCGGGATCGAGGATGAGCGCGGAGTTGGTGAACAGGTTGTCACCCACTCGCACGTGACGGTCGAAGTCCGGGCCAGGGTTGCCGACGGGCCAGAACAGCGCGTTCAGCTCCTTGTCGTAGGAACCCGTGATCCAGGCCGAGCCGCCGCCGTACTTCCAGGACTCGCCGGGCCAGGTGTCGTTGCCGGGCTCGCCGGGGCCGGGAATGGTGTAGGTCTTCCACACCGGCTCGCCGGTATCGGCGTCGATCGCGGCGATCCAGCCGCGCACGCCGTACTCCGCACCCGCCGTACCGAACACGATCTTGTTGCGAACGGCGAGCGGCATGATGGTAAAGGTTTCGGCGTAGGTGTAGTCGCCGATCTTCTTGTCCCACACCACCTTGCCGGATGCGTTGTCGAGCGCCACGATATGCGCGTCGAGGGTCGCGAGGTAGACCTTGTTCTTGTAGACGGTCGCGCCGCGGTTCACCACGTCACAGCACAGTTTCGGGAACACGTCGCCCGGCAGCTCGCGCTCGTACTTCCAGTTCACCTTGCCGGTCGCGGCATCGACCGAGATGACTCTGTTGAAGGAAGTCGTCACGTAGATGGTGCCGTTGACCGCGACAGCCTGGCTGTCCTGGCCTTCCAGCACGCCGAACGACAGGTTCCATACAGGATGCAGTTTCTTGACGTTGTCGCGATTGACCTGGGACAGCGGGCTGTACCGGGTCATCGCATAGTCGCGTCCGTAATGCAGCCAGTTCTGGGCATCCTTGTCGGCGTTCAAGAGCATGTCGTCCGTCACATAGTTCGGATACAGCGTGGAGCTCAGCGTATCCACACCCTGCGCGGAGACGACCCCGGAAGCGCCGATCGCCGCAAGCGCGACGAGGGACACCGCAGCACGTTTGAAGTGCAACGATTGCTTCACCATGTTAGAGACACCTCCCGAAGAATCGCACAGCATCTGTGTCGCAATACCGTGCTTGGTTTTTGATTGACTACCTGGTGGGTAAGGCACGGTTCCCGAACCCGTTGACAAACCCCGGTTGAACGCGCCCTACCGCCTGCGAACGGTAGTGGAGTCACCAGGAGTTGTCAATAAAAAAGCGTCGGAAACCCGCGACAGATCTGGCTTTTGCGGATTTTGTGGCGCACAAATCAGTCGCTCCTGCGTCGGCTTCGCGCAGCGAGAATCGGTCCCGGACGACCTCTCCGGTCGATGCCGTGTCGAGGTTCTACGGTGCCGCACCGGCGCGGTACCATTCGAGCCTCGACGGCGCGAGTCGCTCATTGCGGCGCGCCCAACTACCGCACCGTGACCACATGGACATTCTCCGCTTCCGTCGCCTCGGCTTTGTCTTTCTTGTCTTTTTTGTCTTTTTCGCCGCAACGCACCTTGGCACGCCCGGGCGCGCCGACCCGCTGCTCACCTTTCCCCTGCGCATCCAGGGCCAGGAAATTCGCGCCGAAGTCGCCAATACGCCGGAGTCGCGCAGACAAGGGCTGATGTTCCGCCCATCCCTGCCCGATGCCGCTGGAATGGTGTTCGTATTCCCGGAAGCCGGTCGGCACGCCATGTGGATGAAAGACACCACGGTGCCGCTTTCGGTGGCTTTTATCGACGGCCACGGCCGGATCCTGAACATCGAGGACATGGCGCCTTATTCGGAAGACACGCACCAGTCCGCCGGTCCGGCGCGCTACGCCCTGGAGGTCAACCGGGGTTGGTTCGCCCGGCACGGGATCAAGCCGGGTGCGCGGGTGGAAGGACTGGGGCGGCTGCCTCCCGCGCAGTGACGGGGCGGGCAGGAATGCGCCCGCCCCGAACAGGACAAGGTCAGCCGAAGAAGATCGGGCCGTGCGCGCCCGCCGCCATGAAGAACAGCATAGGGATCGAAAGCATGGTGTTGGTGCGCGAAGCCAGAAACGCCACGCGACGGGCCTTGTTCTTCTCCTCGTCGCTCGCCTGCGTGAGGCCGAGTATCTTCTTCTGGTTCGGCCAGATCAGGACCCAGACGTTGAACAGCATGATGGTGCCCAGCCAGGCCCCGATTCCGATCGCGGCGTGGCTCGGCCGCAACAGGAAGGCGCTGCCGAAGTTCGCGCCGAGCAGGGCGGCGCCCGCCAGCCAGGTCACCACGGCCGCCCAGCGGAAATACAGCAGCGCGCGGGGTGCGACATGCTTGCTGATGCCTGCCGCCGTGCTGTCGGCCTGTGCGGCCTTCAGCGCGGCCACTTGAACGAAATTGAAGTAGTACAGCAGACCGATCCACATCACTCCGGACATGAAGTGGATCCAGCGCGAAATCGCGGGAACGAAATCCATTGTCTTACCCTCCGATCAGCGCTTTGGCGATAAAGTACAGGATTACGGTGAGTATGACACCCGCGATCACCGTTCCCCACAACGAATCCAACGGGTTTTGCATCTTTACTCCCCCATTCCTGCCGTGAAAGTCGGCGCGGGCAAGTGTAGAGAACGCCCGTCGATGGGGCAATAGTCGAGTCCTCCCATCGGGAATCCCGGAATGAAAAAAGGGCTTTCGAAGAAGCCCTTTTCTGCCCAGCGCGACGCGAACGGGCGGCGAGGTCAGCCGGCGAAGTTCTTTGCCGCGAAATCCCAGTTCACGAGCTTGCCGAGGAAGACGGCCACGAAGTCGGCCCGGCGGTTGCGGTAGTCGATGTAGTAGGCGTGCTCCCACACGTCGATCGTCAGCAGCGGCTTGTCCGCGCTGGTGAGCGGCGTAGCCGCGTTGGAGGTGTTCACGATGTCGACCGATCCGTCGGTCTTTTTCACCAACCAGGTCCAGCCGGAGCCGAAATTGCCGATCGCGCTCTTGCCGAAAGCGTCCTTGAATGCCTCGAAGGTATTCCACTTCCTGCCGATCGCATCGGCAAGCTTGCCGGTCGGAGCGCTACCCCCGCCCGGCTTCATGCTGTGCCAGAAGAAGGTGTGGTTCCATACTTGCGCGGCGTTGTTGAAGATGCCGCCGCCGGATCTGCGGACGACGTCTTCGAGCGGAAGATTCTCGAAATCCGTGCCTTTGACGAGGTTGTTCAGATTGGCGACGTAAGCCTGATGGTGCTTGCCGTAATGGAACTCCAGGGTTTCCTTGGATACGTGAGGCTGCAGCGCGTCGAGCGCGTAGGGCAGCGGGGGAAGCTGGTGTTGCACTTGCGATTTTCTCCTTAGTCGATTGGAAGGAACACCGTTAAAACGGGCGCGCAAGCGTAACGGATGACCGCTGCGCGCAAAAAAAAATGGACGCTCGTCACGGCTCCGCGTTCCATTCCTCGACCGCCACCACGACCGCGGTGGCGTCGTTTCGCCCCATGTACTGCGCCTGGCCGCGGACCGAGCGCTGCGTCAACTGTTCCGCCATTTCCCCGGGGCCGCCCCCGCCCTCCAGCACTTCCATCAGCACGCGATCGCCCAGCACTTCCCACACGCCGTCGCTCGCGAGCAGAAACGTGTCGCCGGGACGCAGCTCGCCCTCGGAAAAATCGACCACGAGATGGCCGTCGAGTCCGACCGCGCGTTTGAGCACGTGACGCATGTCGCTGCGCTGCCAAGTATGATCGGCGGTCAATTGCCTGAGCGCCGCCCCGCGCTTGCGGTAGATCCGCGTATCGCCCACGTGCACCAGGTAATAGCGACTGTCCCGGAACACCGTCATCGACAGCGTCGTCACCGCGCCTCCCAGCTCGGCGCGGCGGACGTTCTCCCGGAACAGCCAGTCGTTCACCGAGCGCAGCACGCGCTCGAGCGCCTGGGCGACGTTCCACGCCGCGGAAGTGCCGTAGTAATCGCGCAGCAGCGTCTTGACCGTGGTCTCGGAGGCAAGGCGCCCGCGTTCGGCCGCGCTGGAGCCGTCGGCGATCGCCACTGCGACACCGCGGGAAGCCGCTTCGGGTTCTTCCGCCGGCGTGACGATGCCGTAACAGTCCTCGTTCGACTTGTTCGGCGCCGCACGGCTTGCATGGCCGATGCGAATTCCGAGCAGCGGCGCGTTCGGCGCGTTGCCGAGGCGGATCTGCGCCGCAGCCTCGGACGCGGGCTTCATTTCGGCTTTCTCGGCGTGCATCGTACAGACCTCGGAATGGCTCGAGCGCGGGGGCAGTCCATCGACCATGGCGGCACGGGTGGCGCCGCTGCGGGCGGCGGGATCAATCGATCGCCGCGTTCTGGCGGCCGCGCGCAGCCGCGGTCGCCAATCCCCCCGCCTCCACCGCCGCGATCGCTTTCGCCTGATTCATGTCCTCGGTGTACCCGGAAGCGAACAGACAGCACGCGAGCTGATTGACGATGGGATGCGGCACCGGCACCTTGCCTTCCAGGGCGAGCCGGATCCAGTGCGCGGTGGCGGCAGCGTCGCGTTCCGGCAGCCCGACCGCGCCGCGGGAGGGCGCCGCCTCCTCCTCGAACAGAGTCGACGCCGTTCCGTCGCGGAAATGGACCATGCGCGGCCGCTGCCGGGGGTTCGCAAAGGGCTCGCCCTCGGTGCTCTTGAGCAGCATCGCCTCGATCCCGGCTGCGTTCAGGAAAACCTCGAGCTTTTCCCGATGGAGCGGATGCGTGGCGCTGACGACTTTCACGCCCTCGCCCTGGAACGGATCCAGTACCTTCACCAGGTTGTGGGCAACGTTGCGCACGCCGAGCCGGTTGCGCAACGCCAGGAGGTTCGCCATCCCGGGGCTCAGCGTCGCCGTCGGCACGAACGCGAATCCTTCCTCTTGCAGCGCCTTCTGCGCGTGGGCAATCGAGATACAGGGCATCACGCCGAGTTCACGCAGAATGTAGGCGCTCGCCACCCTGCCGCTGCCCTCGAGCGTGCCGTGCAGGAGAACCGGGATGCCGAGCCGACGCAGCATGAGCGCCAGCAGGGGCAACAGATTGGGTCCGTCGCGCGCGCCGTTATAGGTGCCGATCACCAGCGGCTTGCATCGTCCCTCCGGCGCGGCCATGGCGTGCACGCGCTCGGACATCGCGCGATGGAAACCGAGCATCTCGGACAGGGACTCGGTCTTCAGGCGCAGCGCGGCGAGCACCGCGCCGAGTTCCAGATCCGTCGCGCCGCCGTCGAGCAGGACGGCGAACAGATCGTGAGCGTCTTCCTCGGAGAGGTCGGTCGCGCGGTCGGTGCCGCACGCGATCTCCTTGATGTACTTCGCCAGACTCATGTGCCCGCACGCGGTCGTCGAATTCAGACCGCCGCACCTTTCAACCCGTTGACTTTCTCGACACACGTTCAGCAACCCGTGTGCCAGGAACATGCTGCGCGACGCCGACACGGAAATCGCCGCGGCCGAGGGAAAATTTCGAGTTCGTTCGCAATCGCCTGGTGCGCCCGCGCCGGACGGCGCCTTGTTTTGGTGCGCCTTGGCGCCGCCTGGCCGGCGCGCACCAAAGCACGGCGAATCGCGGGCAAATTCTCGGCAAAGCCGGCTTCGCAGCCGCATGGCTATAATTCCTGCCGGATCGAGCGTAGCAAGCGAAGGCCGGGGCGGCCGGCGGGAAAGATCTCCTCGGCGAAGATGACGAGCGCATTGCGCGGTTGCCCGCGTTCATGCTCCGCGGAGGCTTTTGCGGAATTCCCCGGCGGGAGGGTTCGACGTGAAACTCGCAGACGGCGGCCGACGGACGCAGCGGCGCCTGCGCGATCTGCACAGGATAGCGGGCGTGCGGCGTGGCCTTCGATTCCTTTTCTGATCCCTTCGTCCGCTTCGCGCTGCTGACCGCCGCGGCCGCCCTGCTGCTGAGCGCGGCAACGACGCTCTCGATCGCGGTGCTGCGCGCGCGGTTCGCGCTGCGCGCTCGTCGCGAAGCGCGCTTCACCGCGCGCTGGCGACCGCTGCTGCTGGAATCGGTGGACGCGATTCCAGCCCATCTGCCCACCGTCAAGCGTCCCGACCGGTTCGCCTTTCTGTCTCTGTGGAATCATTTTCAGGAATCGCTGCGCGGCCCGGCGCGCCATCGTCTCAGCGCCATCGCGTTGCGCCTGCGCATGGACGTCGCGGCGCGCGAGCTGCTCGAAGGCGGCGGCACGCGAGAACGCCTGATGGCGGCGGTCACGCTCGGCCAACTGGGCGACGCCGATTCGTGGCCCGCGCTGGAGAAACTTGCGGCCGGAGCGCACTCGCCGCTTTCGCTGGCGGCGGCGCGAGCGCTGATGCAGATCGACGCACCGCGCGCGCTCGCCGTGCTGCTGCCGGATTTCACCTCACGGCAGGACTGGCCGCTGGCGCGTCTGCAGTCGATACTCGCGGAAGCCGGTCCCGAGGCGGTGTCGCGGCCCCTCTCGGCGGCGGTGGACACTACACCGCCGCGCGAGCTGCCGCGGCTGATCGCGCTGCTCGACGCCGCCGACGCGCGGGTCGTTTCGCCGAAGATCCGCGCGTTGCTGGAAAGCTCGCGCGACGAGGAGGTGCTCGCGGCCTGCCTGAAGTCGCGTCACGTGCCGCGGGATCGCGATCTCCTGCTCCGGTTCGCGCAGCACGAGCGCTGGCACATCCGGACACAGGCCGCCCGCGCCCTCGGTTTCGCCGCCCGGCCGGGCGACGAGAAACTGCTCGTCTCGATGCTCTCCGACCCGGTCTGGTGGGTGCGCTATCGGGCGGCGCAGGCGCTCGCCGGACTGCCTTTTCTTTCGCGCCAGGATATCTGGCGGCTGCGCCTCGCGTTGACCGACCGGTTCGCGCAGAACGTGCTCGACCAGGTGGTCGCGGAAAGGACCGGAGGGCTTTGAGCGTGACCATGCCCGATCTGAGCGTCGCGGTGCCTGCGCTGCAGTGGATCTTTCTCGGCTACTTCATCGGAGTCAACGGCGGCTATCTGCTGCTCGACTTTCTGTGCCTGGCGCCGATCCGGCGCCACCTGGAAACGCGTGCGCACGACATGCTGCCGCGGCCGGTTTCCGGCTACGAGCCGCCGGTGTCCATCGTCGTGCCGGCGTACAACGAGCAGGCCGCGATCGTCGACTCGGTGCGCGCTCTGCTGCAACTGGAGTATCCCGATTACGAGGTGATCGTCGTCAACGACGGCTCGCGAGACGGCACGCTTGCCATGCTGCAGCAGGAGTTCGAGCTGGCGCTCTTCCCGGAAGCCTACTGGCGACGGCTCAGGGTCCAGATCGTGCACGGCATCTATCGCTCCGCCGCGCATCCCAGGCTGCGCGTCATCGACAAGGTCAGGGGCGGCAAGGCGGACGCACTCAATGCGGGGATCAACGCCGCGCGCTACCCGCTGTTCTGCGCCGTCGATGCCGGCTCCATCCTGCAGCGCGACAGCCTGCAGCGCGCAGTGCAGCCTTTCCTGGACGACCCTCGCACCATCGTCTCCGGCGGCGCCGTGCGCATCGCCAACGGTTGCGCCGTGACGGATGGATTCCTCACCGCAGTCGCGCTGCCGCGCAGCCCGCTGGCGCTGGTCCAGATCGTGGAGTACCTGCGCGCCTTCCTCTTCGGGCAGCTCGGCTGGTCGCCGTTGAACGCGGTGCTGATCGTCTCCGGCGCGTTCGGGGTGTTCCGCAAGGAAGCGGTGGTGACGGCCGGCGGCTACCGCGCCGACGCCGCGGCGGAGGACACGGAGCTGGTGCTGCGGCTGCACCGATTGAACCGGGCGGCCGGAACGCCCTATCGCATCGCCTTCGTGCCGGAGCCCGTGTGCTGGAGGCAAGCGCCGGAGTCGCTGCGCGCGCTCAAGAGCCAGCGCATGCGCCGGCAGCGCGGACTGGCCGAGGCACTGTCGGAAAACCTCGGCTTGTTGTTCCATCCGCGCGGCGGCGCGCCGGCATGGCTGGCGTTGCCTTTCATGACGCTGTTCGAGTGGGGGGGGCCGGCGCTGGAGGTGCTGGGCTATGCGTTCATGAGCGCCGCCTGGGCGCTCGGCCTGATCTCGCTGCAGGCCTTTGTCGCGTTCATGGTGGTGGCGGTGGGCTTCGGCATCCTGCTCTCGGTGGGCGCGCTGCTGCTCGAAGAAATCTCGTTCCACGTCTATCGCCGGCGCGGGCAGATCACCCGGCTGCTCTTCGCGGTGCTCGTCGAGAACTTCGGCTATCGCCAACTCGTTGCCGTCTGGCGGCTGGGAGGATTGCTGCGCTGGCTGTTCGGCGGCAAGATCACAGCCGGCGAGAGGAAACGTCCTGCGCAATCGCAGGCGCGCTCGTCGCCGCCGCCTTCGAACCGAAAGAAGCAGTGAACCCGGCAGGTCTGCCGCCTTTCTGCTAGTGTCCTGTTCCGTTGATTCGTGGGATAACTCTAGAACATTGGATACGTATCCATCGCCTCCAAGTCAGGGATTGCGTCGCCGATCAGAAAACCCGCGAAATCGGCGCCGGGCAAGGCGCGAGTCCTCGCCAGTGGCAGGCCCCACGGCGGGGACTCGTAACACAGCATGGCGCCGATTCTCGCCGGGTTTTCAGCCGCGAATTGACGGAACAGGACACTAGGCTCGATTTGCAATCACGACTACGTGCCGGGAGGAGACCATGGCCGACAGCATCAAGTACCTGCTCCCCGAAGAGCAGATTCCAAAGCATTGGTACAACCTGATGGCGGATCTGCCTTCGCCGCCGCCGGCGCCGCTGCATCCCGGGACGCTCAAGCCGCTCGGCCCGGACGACCTGGCGCCTTTGTTCCCGATGTCGCTGATCCAGCAGGAGGTGAGCGCGGAGCGCGAAGTGCCCATCCCGGAACCGGTGCGGGAGATCTACCGGCAATGGCGGCCGAGCCCGCTGTACCGCGCGCGGCGGCTGGAGAAGGCGCTCGCAACGCCGGCGAAGATCTACTACAAGTACGAGGGCGTGAGCCCCGCCGGCTCGCATAAGCCCAATACCGCAGTTGCGCAGGCCTTCTACAACAAGGAGGCGGGCGTACGAAAGATCACGACGGAAACCGGCGCCGGACAGTGGGGCTCGGCGCTCGCCTTCGCCGGCGCGCTCTTCGGCATCGACATCCAGGTGTTCATGGTCAAGGTCTCCTACCAGCAGAAGCCCTATCGCCGGGCGCTGATGGAAACCTACGGCGCGCGCTGCATCGCCAGCCCGTCGACGGAAACCAACGTCGGCCGCGCCATCCTCGCAAAAGCGCCGGAGAGCACCGGCTCGCTGGGGATCGCGATCTCCGAAGCGGTGGAGGTGGCGGCGATGCACGGGGACACGAATTACGCGCTCGGGAGCGTGCTCAACCATGTCCTGCTGCACCAGACCGTGGTGGGACAGGAGGCGATGAGGCAACTCGAGATGGCGGGCGACGATCCCGACGTCATCATTGCCTGCACCGGCGGCGGCTCGAATTTCGCCGGCATCGTGTTTCCCTTCCTGGGTGCGCAACTGCGCGGCGGCAAGAAGCGGCGCATCATCGCGGTCGAGCCGGCGGCATGTCCGAGTCTCACCAAGGGCAAGTATGCCTACGACTTCGGCGACACCGGTCACCTGACCCCGCTGGTGAAAATGCACACGCTCGGCTCCACGTTCATTCCGCCGGCGGTGCATGCGGGGGGATTGCGCTATCACGGCATGGCGCCGCTGGTGTCGCACATCCTGGAGCTCGGGCTGATCGAAGCCAAGGCCTACAAGCAGAAGGAGGTGTTCGACGCCGGCGTGACGTTCGCGCGCGCCGAAGGCATCGTCCCCGCGCCGGAAGCAAACCACGCGGTGAAGGGCGCGATCGACGAGGCGCTGCGGTGCAAACAGGAAGGCCGGTCGCGAACCATCCTGTTCAATCTCTCCGGCCACGGCCACTTCGACATGCAGGCGTACTCGGACTACTTCTCCGGCAAGCTCGCCGATCAGCCATACGACGAACGCGAACTGGCGATGGCGCTGGCGGGGCTTCCGTCCGTCATGCCGGCCTGAACCGCGTCGCCCGCGACCCGGACGGCCGCCGGATGCCCGGCGGCCGTTTTCTTCTGCGCGCGGCGAGGCTGCGGATCACGCCATAATGGCGTTCGCCGCGCAGATCGCGCGGACTCGACGGGGAAGCGATGTTCATCAACAAGTGGACGATCGAGGACGCCGCGAAGCGTGTCGCGAGCCATCTCGCGCCGACGCCGCTGGTGCGCGCGCGCCATTTCACCAACCGCGTCGGCGCCAACGTCTACTTCAAGCTGGAGACGCTGCAGCCCACCCATTCCTTCAAGGTGCGCGGCGCATTCAACTCTCTCGCGCAACTGCCGCCCGAGCTGCATGCGCGTGGGGTCATCACCGCCTCCGGCGGCAACCACGGGCTGGCGCTCGCCTACGCCGCGCGAGTGCTCCACATCCCGGCCACCGTGTACCTTCCGGAGAACAGCCACGCGATACGCGTCGCCGCGATACGCGCGTTCGGCGCCGGCGTCGTGCTGCACGGCGCGGCCTGGGACGATGCCAACGCCAAGGCGCTCGAGGAAGCCGCCCGCACCGAACTGGCCTATATCCATCCCTTCGATAACATCGACGTCATGGCCGGCCAGGCCACGATCGTCACCGAGCTGCTGAACCAGATCGGCCGCGTCGACCTGATCGTCGCCTCGATCGGCGGCGGCGGACTGATCTCGGGCATTGCCTCGGCAGTGCGGCATTTCTCGCCGAAGACGCGCGTCGTCGGCGTCGAGACCGAGGGGGCCGACTCGATGCACCAGAGCCTGAAGGCGGGAATGATCGTCGAACTGCCGGCCATCACTTCGGTGGCGGAGACGCTCGGCGCGAAGAAGACGGAGCAGACGCAGTTCGCGATCGTGTCCGAGGGCGTGTCCGAGGTCGTCGTCGTTCCGGACGCGCTCGCCATCGCCGCGCTGATCGAAACGCTTCAGGAGGAAAAGCTCCTCACCGAGCCCGCGACCTCCTGCTCCATCGCCGCCCTCACCGACGGCCGCATCCCGGTGAAATCCGGCGAGAACGTGGTCGTCGTCCTGTGCGGCGCCAATGTCTCGCTCGACCGCGTGTGGGAGTGGTCGCACGGGTAATCGCGGGCGGCAGACGCGGGAGCGGCCAAGATACGGGTGAAAGGTTTTTGCCTTCAAGCGACGAAGGCCGAAAGCACGGCAGACCACGCCCGGCCGATATTCAGACGGTTGTAGCCTCCGCCGCCGAAGGCCATGATCCTGCCCCGCGCATGCCGGTCGGCGAGCATGCAAAGCCGTTTCGCTGCGTGCGCATGCGCCGCGGGCGTGTATTCGAGATGCGCGAGCGGATCGCCATTCAGCCCGTCCGCGCCGCATTGGAAAACGATGAACTCGGGCGCGAACCTCTCCAGATGCGCCTCCACCTTCTGCCAGGCGTCGAGGAACGCGCGATCTCCCGAGCCGGGTTCGAGCGGAATGTTGAGCTTGGTCCCCGCCGCCTTTCCCTTTCCCGTCTCCTGCGCCGAGCCGGTGCCCGGATACAGATAGCGGCCGTCCTCGTGGATGTCGGCAAAGATCAGGTCCGGATCGTCTTCGAAGGCATAGAACACGCCGTCGCCGTGATGCACGTCGATATCGACGTAGGCGACGCGGCGAATTCCGTGCTTGCGGCGCAGGGTCTCGATCACCACGCCCGGGTCGTTGAACACGCAGAATCCCGCCGCGTGTCCGCGGCCGGCATGATGCAGTCCGCCGATCGGCTGCAGCGTGCGCCTGCATTCACCGGACACGACACGCGTGACCGCGTCGAGCGCCGCGCCGACCACGTACGCGGAGATCTCGTACATTCCCGGAAACACCGGCGTATCGCCGGCATCGAGCAGCGACAGGCCGTCGCGCTCCGCGCTCGCCACGCGGGAGACATAGCCCGGAGCATGGAAGCGCTCGATTTCCTCCCGCGTAGCCTCGCGACCACCCAGCAGGCGTACCCGTTCGAGCAGCATCTGCGCCGCCGCTTCGCGCAGGAACGCGCCCTGGCGGTCGATGCCGAGCGGATGGCCGTCGGGAAAGCCGTATCGCCCGAGACCGTCGTCTACGTAGAGCGCGGTTTGCATTCGGCCTGCCGCCGGGAGCGCCGGCATGGGGAGAGCCAGCAGCGCTGCGCCGAGCAGCCGCAGCGCGCTGCGCCGCCGCGCGATGCGCTCAAAACTGTCTGCCACAATTCCAGCACAACTGAAAATTGGCCGGGCTCATCTCGCCGCATGCCGGACATGCGGTCTGGGGAAGCGTGTCGGTGCGCTCGACGCTGCGGATCAGCTCCCGGGCGCGCGGGCCATCGGCCTCGTCCAGGACCCAGACTTCCGGCCACGCGTGCGTGAATGGAATCTCGCCCAGGCCGCCCTGGGCATTCTCGTTGAACACGCGCGCCTCGATCCCGGCCTGACCGAGCAGGTCCGCGATCAGGTGCGCATCCGGGAGGCTGAGTGCCGAGTAGACTCTTCGCATGACCGCGTCTTTCTAGAACAAACTCATCTGGCCGTCCAGTCTGGGGGGCCGGAATTGCGAGCCGTCGAGCTGGCGCCGGTTCTCGTTCAGTCCGAGCCGGCGGCAGGCGACATCGAACCGGCGGCGCAGCAGCTCCGCCAATTCGCCCGCGCCGCGCATGCGTGAGCCGAAGTTCGGGTCGTTGTCGCGCCCGTTGCGCATGGCGTGCACGCGGCTCATGACGTGAGCCGCCCCGCGCGGGAAATGCCGCTGCAGCCAGTCGCGGAACAGATCCTTGACCTCGTAGGGCAGCCGCAGCAGCACGTAGCCGGCGGATCGCGCGCCGGCTTCCTGCGCCGCTTCCAGCACCTGCTCGAGGCCGGAGTCGGTGAGAACCGGAACTACCGGCGCGACCATGACGCCGACCGGCACACCGGCCGCGCTCAGGCGCCGGATCGCCTCGATGCGGCGCGCCGGCGCCGAGGCGCGCGGCTCCATGCGCCGCGCCAATTCATGGTCCAGCGTGGTCACCGAGACGAACACCGCCGCCAGGCCCTTTGCCGCCATCGGTGCGAGCAGGTCCAGGTCGCGCTCGACGAGCGCGTTCTTGGTGACGATTCCCACCGGCTGATTGCACGCCGCGGCGACCTCCAGGATCGAGCGGGTGATCTTCCACTCGCGCTCGGCCGGCTGATACGGATCGGTGTTCGCGCCGATCGAAATCGTCTCGCAGCGGTAGCCCGGCTTCGCCAGCTCTTCGCGCAGCCGCTGCGCGGCGTTGACCTTGGCGAACAGCCGCGTCTCGAAATCCAGTCCCGGCGAAAGATTCAGGTAGGCGTGAGTCGGCCGGGCGTAACAGTAAACACAGCCGTGCTCGCAGCCACGGTAGGGATTGATCGAGTAGGTGAACGGGATGTCGGGCGAGTCGTTGCGCGACAGGATGCTCTTGACGTGCTCGGCCGTGACCACGGTCTTCGGGCGCGCCGGATCGGCGTCTTCCGGCACCCCCCAGCCGTCGTCGAACGCCTCCCGCGCGACAGTCTCGAAGCGGCCTTCGGGGTTGAGCGTCGCCCCGCGCCCTTTGCGCACGCCGCCGTGATCGCCCGAGACGGTCTTCAAAGCCATACTGGATAATTTACCAGTATGGAGGGGCTGGAGGGTAGGGGCTAGAGACGCGGGGCGCGGCTCGTTCCTCGCCCTCTCAGCCCAGACACATCCTCAACGCCGCCTTGAACAGCTCGCTACCCGGATCGGCCAGCGCGTCGAGAATGCTGAAATGGTTGTACTGCGGGCAGGGAATGTCCTCGCCGATCACCTTGCGCCACGCCTGGGCGATGATGCGATGCTGGTCCTTGAAGCCGCCGAGTTCCTGCCCGCCGACCGCGATGTGCAACGGGGCGTTGGTCGGCGGCAGCATCAGCGCCGGGCTTACCTTGCGCGCCGATTCTTCCGTTAGCTTCAGATCCTGGTTGAGGAACGGCACCCGGAGCAGCGCCGTCAGGTCGAACAATCCGCTTACCGACAGCCCGGCCTGAAAGACCTTTTGCGGCAGGCCCGGGCCGACCTGCTTCCACAGGCAGGCGAGCGCCATGGCGGTGAGATGGCCCCCGGCGGAGTGGCCGGCGACGAACATGCGTTTGCGCGGCGCCTCGAAGTCGGCGGCGTTCTTGTACAGCCACGCGCCCGCCTCCGCGACCTGCTTGCAGATGTGCTCCACGGTCACCGCGGGGCACAGCGAGTAGTTGATCGCCGCCACGGTCATGCCTGCCTCGGTAAACGGCACCGCAACGAACGATTGGTCCTTCTTGTCCAGCGCGCGCCAGTAGCCGCCGTGGATGAACATCAGGATCGCCTTGCTTTCGCCTTTCGGCAGGAAGACGTCCATCGTCTCCATGATGTCATCGCCATACGGAACGTCGATTTCGCAGTTGAGCGTGCGGCGCGCCTCGGCCGATTTTTCCGCCCAGCGATCGAAATAACGCTGGAAGTCGGGAACTGCCGCGCGATTGTTGTACAGCGATTCCTGGTATGCGGTGTCGTTGTCCATTTTTGGTATCCGGCCGGCTATTCGGACGGGATTTTCTCCTCAGTGTCGAATCATGCAACATTCGCGGGGTGGCGCGAAAGCCCCTTGCGCAACCCAGTCCCAGGAAATCTGCTAGGCTTCCCAATCCCAAGAAAAACAAAGGGGTTACGTTTCTTCGATGCAACGGTCGAGCCCGAAATCGCCCGCCTTCTCCGGTGCCCGGCAACGGGTATCCGGGCCCAAAGCGGTGCGCCGGCGCGCTCTATGCGCAACCGGACTTGCACAGGGAGGATGATTTCGTCCTCAACTTTTTGTGGGAGTCGCTCCATGAAACAGCTTACGCATGCGCTCTTTGGCGCCCTTCTCGTGGCTTGCGCGGGCCTAGCGCTTCCCGGCGCCGCTCACGCCGACGATCGCAGCGATACCTGGTACTTCGGCGGCGGTTTGGGCGGCTTCAAGCCGCACGACGACTCGGCGCTCTCGGGGCAGAGCGGCAAGTTCGGCCTGGGATTCGGCGGCGGCTATCGCGCCACTCCCTATGTCGGGGTGGAGGCGGACCTGCTCTACGGAAGGCAGGACATCGACACCCCGTCCACGATCGTTCCCGGCGCGCTTGCCACGGCCGACTCGCGCGCCAACCTCCATACCGCGGGGCTCGGCGGGCTGGTCAAGTTCTACCTGCCGCTGGATCGCGTCGACCTCTTCGCCGGCGGCGGGCTGGGGCTGTATACGTCCACGCTCTACGTCAAAGGCACCAACAGCCTGGGGGCCTCGGCCGACGTCACCGCGCACGACACCAACGTCGGCTATCAACTCGTGCTCGGAACGGACGTCTTCGTCGCCAATCACGTTTCGGTCGGACTCGAGTACCGTTACCTGAAGCTGGACGCGAATTTCGAGCCCTATGTCCAGGGCAACATCAACACCGGCGGGCAGTTCCTGCTCGCCACCGTGCGCGGGCATTTCTGAACCCGGCAGTGCCAGCCGAGTTTCGCGACCGCCATGTTCAACAGATTCAAGATCGACGCCAAGGAATTCGACGGCCCGGTGCTGGTCACAGGCGCGGCGGGCTGCATCGGCAGCTGGACGCTTGCGCTGCTGGTGGAGGCCGGCGTCCCGGTCGCCGCCTTCGACCTTGCCGAGGACAAGCGGCGCCCGAAGCTGCTGATGGCGGATTCGGAACTCGCGCTGGTGAACTGGCTCACCGGGGACATCGGCGATCCGGCCGGCGTCCTGACTGCGGCGCAGCGCTGCGGTGCGCGGGCGATCATCCACCTCGCCGCGCTGCAAGTGCCCTTCTGCAAGGCCGACCCGGTTGCCGGCGCGCGCGTGAACGTCGTGGGCACGGTCAACGTCTTCGAGGCCGCCCGCAAGCTCGGCATCAAGCGGCTCGCGTACGCGAGTTCGATCGCCGCCCATGGCGTGTTCGACGCGCACACCATGCCGACGCTGTACGGCGCATACAAGTTCTGCAACGAGCAGACCGCCCGCGTGTACATGCAGGACTGGCAGGTGGGGAGCGTCGGGCTGCGGCCCGGCGTGGTATACGGCGTCGGCCGCGACCAGGGGATGACTTCCAAGACCACCGTTGCGATTCTCGCCGCCGCGGCGGGCAAGCCCTACACGATCCCGTTCACCGGACCGATTTCCTGGCTGCATGCTGCGGAAGTCGCCGCGGCGTTCATCCGTGCGGTGTCCAAACCCAGGGCCGAGGCAACCGTGTTCGACATCAACGGCATCGCCTCGACGGTGGAGAAATCGCTCGATCTGCTGAAGAAAGTCGCGCCCCAGTCGCAGATCACCGCGACCGGCGATGCGTTGCCGTTTCCGATGACGCTCTCCGACCAGCCGCTGCGGAAGTACCTGGGCGACTACGGCCAGTTTCCGCTGGAAGAAGGCATCTCGCAGACCTACTCGATGTTCCGGACGCTGCTGGAGAAGGGGCTGCTGCGGGCGGAGGATGCTTCCTGACGGGGCGGCGGGCGGAAACCTGCGACTGAAGCACCCCGCTTGATCCTCATCCCTCAACAATCGGCGACACCGGGATTGCCCCGCACGCCGATCAGCCGCGGCGCATTCGGCTCGAGCCGCGGCACCCGCTTGTTCGCCTGCAGCCAGGTTTCCGCTACCTGCCACACCGGCTCGCCGCCCGCGCCCTCCGCAAGCGGCGCCCAGCCTGCGACCTTGTAAGTCTTGCCCGCCTCCAGGAGCTTGCCGTCCAGCCGCAGGTCGGAGATGCGCGCACCCATTCTTGCGCCGGGTTCGCAGGCGTAAGTCAGCCCGCCCACGCGCACCATATCCCCGCCCTGCCGGTAATACGCATCGGGGTGGAACAGGTTGTCGCAGACATCCTCGAGAATGGATTTGATCCGCTCTCCGCTCAGCTCGC
>DASRFY010000099.1:0-25843 GCA_035651315.1 Burkholderiales bacterium | reverse complement strand
TTTCTTGGTGTCTTGGTGCCTTGGTGGTTCATATGTGGCTTTACCGGTCTTCCTGATTCCTATGCAACGCGGGCGAGCTGCCCTGTCGATCGCTGCACGGTCCCAAAGCGCACGACTTCGCCCACCACGATCACTCCGGGGCTGCCCAGGCCCTCGCGCGCCACTTCCGCCGCGAGATCGGTCAAGGTCGACACAACGCTGCGCTGGGTCGCGAGCGTGCCGTTCTGAATCGCCGCCGCGGGCGTCGCCGCGGGTATCCCGGCCTGCAGCAGGCGCTGCGCGATCGCAGGGAGGTTGCTCATGCCCATGTAGATCACCAGCGTCGTGCCGCCGCTCGCGAGCGCGCGCCAATCCGGCTCGCGCCCGTCGCGCGTGTGCCCGGTGACCAGGGTCACGCCCCGGCACAGATCGCGGTGCGTGACCGGGATGCCGAGCGCCGCCGGCGCGCCGATGCCGGCGGTGATGCCGTTGACCGCTTCCACCGCGACGCCCGCCCCCTGCAACGCGGTCATCTCCTCGCCGCCGCGGCCGAACACGAACGGGTCGCCGCCTTTGACCCGCGCGACCGTCTGGCCCGCCCGCGCGAGCTGGATCATCTTTTTCTCGATGAAGGCCTGCGGGGTGGAGCGGCATCCGCCGCGCTTGCCCACCTCGATCACGCGCGCCCGCGGCCCGACGAAGCGCAGCACCTCGCGGTTGACCAGGTCGTCCAGCAGCACGACGTCCGCCTCGCCCAGCGCGCGCACCGCCTTCAGCGTGAGCAGCTCCACGTCGCCCGGTCCCGCGCCGATCAGATACACCTTGCCTTTAGTCATGCGCTCATCACCTAAAACAAGTCTCACCACAGAGACACAGAGGCACAGACAACATCGAGAGAAGAGCGAGACACGAAAGCACGAAGACTCACGAAGAATTTTCCCGGGACTCTTTGCGTTCTTTGCGATCCTTTGCGGCCTTTGCGTCCAGGTTCTCGTTTTCCTGTCTTCTCTGTGTCTCTGTGTTCATGCACTGCTCACGCGGCGGCGCGGGCGGACTTTTCCGCCAGCAGCCGTTTCAGTTCCGGCACGCAGGAGCCGCAGCTCGTCCCGCACTTCAGCTCCGCCTGCAACTGCGTCAGCGTCGCACCCGCATCGAGACGCTGGGCAATCTCGCGCTCGGAGACATCCATGCAGTTGCAGACGATGCGGCCGCGGCGCGACTGGCCGGGCGGCGGGCTCGCCACCGGCGCGAGCACCCAGGACCGCACCACCTGGGCGGAAACGTCTTGCGCCATCAGTTCCTTCAGCCACTCGCGCGCGGCCGTCTCGCCGGTCAGGCGCACGCCGAGCAGCGCCCCGTCGCGCACCAGCGCGCGCTTGGACACGCCGCGGCGCGGGTCGCTGTACGCCATCGCCGCCGATTCGTCGTCGAGATCGAGCGCCGCGTCGAGCGCCGCGACGAGGTCTTCCTGCGGCGCATCGGCGGCGGCGCGGAACACGAGCAGCGGATGATCCCGGCCGTAGAGCGAGCAGCTCGCATAGGGAAAACGCGCCAGCAGCGGCCGCACCGCGTCCAGGTACGAGAGAACGTCGCCGCGTCTCATCGCCACCACCTCCCAGGCGCAGTCGAGCTTCTCCACCCGCACCGCGGCGTGCTTCAGCTCCGGCTGCTTCGACAGCGGATCGATGGCGGAAGCGGTGAGCGCATTGACGCCGCCGCCATGCATGAACTGCGCACCCCAGTGCATCGGCGCATAGACCTGTCCGGGCCGCAGGTCCTGCGCCGCCCGCACGCGCAGAGCAAGCTCGCCGCGGCGGCTTTTCACCCGCACCAGTTCGCCGTCCTTCAAACCGCGCCGCCGCAGATCCTCCGGGTTCATGCCGAGCAGCGGCTCCTCGACGTGCTGGAACAGTCTCGCGACCAATCCGGTGCGGCTCATGCCGTGCCATTGATCGCGCAGCCTGCCGGTGGTGAGATGAAGCGGATAGCGCGCGTCGGTGGCTTCCGCGGTGGGGCAATACGGCGCGACGACGAAACGGGCGCGGCCGCTCTCGGTGGGAAACACGCCGTCCTCGTACAAGCGTGCCTTTCCCGCCGCGGCGCCCGCCGGGAACGGCCACTGCTGCGGGCCGCGCGTATCCAGAAGGCCGTAGCTCAAGCCGGTGATGTCGAGATCGCGGCCCTGCGTGGTCCTTCTGTGCTCGTCGAAAATTTCTTCCGGAGCGCGATACGGAAACAGCCGCGCGGCGTCGCGGCCGAGCCGCTCTCCGAGGCGCAGCGCGAAGTCCACCGCGATCTTCCAGTCGTCACGCGCCTCGCCGGGCGGCGCGACCGCCGCGCGCACCCGCGAGATGCGCCGTTCGGAGTTGGTTACCGTGCCTTCCTTCTCGCCCCAGGTCGTGGCGGGAAGCAGGACGTCCGCATGCGGCGTGGTCTCGGTGGAGCGGAACGCGTCCTGCACCACCACCAGCTCCGCGCATTCCAGCGCCTCGGCGACCCGTGCCTGGTCCGGCATGGACTGGGCCGGGTTGGTGCAGGCGATCCAGATCGCCTTGATGCGCCCCGCGCGCAGCGCGTCGAACATCTCCACCGCGCTCGCGCCGGGATTCGACGGTATCGCCTCCACGCCCCAGAAACGCGCCATCTCCTCGCGGTGCGCGGGATTCGCGAGATCGCGGTGCGCCGAGAGCAGCGTGGCCATGCCGCCGACCTCGCGCCCGCCCATCGCGTTCGGCTGGCCGGTGAGCGATAACGGCCCCGCCCCCGGTCTGCCGATCTGCCCGGCGGCCAGATGCAGTCCGATCAGCGCAGCGTTCTTGTGCGTGCCGTGGACGGACTGGTTCAGTCCCTGGCAATAGAGCGAGAGCGCGGCGCGCGCGGTGCCGAACCAGCGCGCCGCGCGCACGATGTCCTCGGCGCTCACCCCGCAGATCTGCGCCACCGCCGCGGGCGTGTATTCGGCCGCCGCGTCCTTCATCGCATAGAAGCCCTCGGTGCGGGCGCGGACGAAGTCGAGGTCGCACAGCCCCTCCCACAACAGCACGTGCAGCATGCCGTGAAACAGCGCCACGTCGGTGCCGGGCAGTATCGGAAGATGCAGATCCGCCGCCGCCGCGGTGTCGGTGCGGCGCGGATCGATCACGATCAGCTTCGCGTCGGGATTGCGCGCGCGGGCATCCTCGATGCGTCGAAACAGGATCGGATGCGCGTACGCGGCGTTCGACCCGGCGATCAGGATGCAATCGGCGTGGTCGATGTCCTCGTAGCAGGCGGGCGGCGCGTCGGCGCCGAGCGTGAGCTTGTAGCCCATGACCGCGGAGGACATGCACAGCCTGGAGTTGGTGTCGATGTTGTTGGTGCCCACCAGGGCGCGCGCGATCTTGTTGAAGACGTAGTAGTCCTCGGTGAGGAGCTGCCCCGAGATATAGAACGCCACGCTGTCGGGCCCGTGCTCGCGGATCAGGCGCGCGAACTTCCCGGCGGCGAAACGGATCGCCTCGTCCCAGCTCGCGCGTCGGGGCGCGGCCGCGCGGCTCGACCGAAGCTCGGGATGAAGTGCACGCGCCTGCGGCTGCGCGGTCAGGTGCAGGGTCGCGCCCTTGCTGCACAGGCGGCCGAAGTTGGCCGGGTGATCGGGATCGCCGCGCACACCGGCGATGCAACCGTCGCGGGTCTCGATGATCACCCCGCAGCCCACGCCGCAATACGGGCAGGTGGTGCGGGTTTCGACGGTTGCGCTCACGCAGCCCTCACGGCAAAGCTCGCGGCGTAGCGCGCCGGGTCGGCGCCATCCCAGACCGCGCCGTCGATCAGCCGCGAGACGCGCAGGGCGGAGGCCGGAAGCGCGACGCCGACCTGCGCCGCCGCCTGCGCGTACAGCTCGATGCGGTTCACCTGCTTGGCGACCGCCAGGTAATCCGGTTCGCGCTTGAGCATCCCCCAGCGCCGCTGCTGGGTGAGAAACCACATGCCGTCGGACAGATAGGGGAAGGTCGCTTCGCCGTCGGCGAAAAAACGCATGCAGTGCGCATCCGTCCACTCGCGGCCGAGGCCGTCGTGGTAGCTGCCGAGGAAACGCTGTTCGATCACGCTCACTTCGGTATCGACGTAGGCGGGTTGCGCGATGAGCCGCGCGACCGCGGAGCGGTTGGCGGCGGCGTCGACGAAGCGCGAAGCTTCCAGCATCGCCGCCACCAGCGCGCGGCAGGCGTTGGGATGGCGCGCGACGAAGTCGGCGGTGGCGCCGAGCACCTTCTCCGGATGGTCGGGCCAGACGTCCTGCGAGGTTGCCGCCGTAAAGCCCACGCCGTCGTGCACCGCCTGCGCGCCCCAGGGCTCGCCCACGCAACAGCCCTCGATGTTGCCGGCGCGCATCTCCGAGACCATCTGCGGCGGCCTGACCACGACCGTCTCGACGTCGCGCAGCGGGTCCACGCCGTGCGCGGCGAGCCAGTAGTACAGCCACATGGCGTGGGTGCCGGTCGGGAAGGTCTGGGCGAGGGCATAGCGGCGGGAATCGCGGCCGATCCGCGCGCGCAGCGTCGCGCCGTCGGCCACGCCTTGACTGCGAAACCGGTTCGAGAGCGTGATGCTCTGGCCGTTGCGGTTGATGGTCATCAGCACCGCCATGTCGCGCTGCAGACCGCCGACGCCCATCTGCACGCCGTACACCAGCCCGTAGAGGACGTGCGCCGCGTCCAGCTCGCCGCTCAGCAGGCCGTCGCGCATTGCCGCCCAGGAAGGTTTCTTCACCGGCACGATGCGTATCCCGTGCCGGAGGTCGAAGCCTTCGTGCGCCGCCGCCACGACCGAGGCGCAGTCGGTGAGCGGAATGAAACCGACCCGCAGCTCCGGTTTCTCGGGGGCGCCGGAACCGCCCGCCCAGGCGTTCTCGCGCGCGCCGGCGGGAACCAGGCTCATCAGCGCGGATGCGGTGAATACGCCCGAACGCTTGATGAAACATCTGCGCCTGGTATCCGCTGCGCGCGTTTTGCCTCGCGCCCTGTCGGTCCAAGATTTCGGAAATCCCATTGCCACTCCCGCTGGCCAAAAAAAACGCCCATCCGCGCAACGTTTCGTCGCGCGCATGGACGTCTTCATCCGCGCCGGACCGCCTTTGGCCCGGCAAACCCTGCGCTGCCCGCTAGCTGCCCGTCATTGGGCGATGCGATCGCAGCGCCTGGTCTTTCGCAAACCGCATGCCAATGACGGCGCGATCATTCAACACACTGTTTCTTCGGGGACTCACTTTCGGGCAAGCCTGTCTTGGCCTACGCGCCCGCATGAACATCCCGCCCTGTTCTTGTGCACCGCACCCCGACTTCGCACCAAGTCGATTCAACCCGCCGCGCTCAAAGAAGCTTGGAGGCGCGGATGATCTGGTCCGCGATCTCGGCGAGCTTGAGGTTCTCGTCCATCGCCATCTTGCGCAGGCACCGGTAGGCCTCTTCCTCGGAGAGCCCCTTGCGCTGCATGAGAATGCCCTTGGCGCGCTCGATCTGCTTGCGGCTCGCGAGCTCCGACTGCGCGTCGGCAAGCTCGTTGCGCAGCGACTGCAATACCTCGAAGCGCGCGATCGCCACGTCGATGATCGGTTGCACCCGCGCCGCGGACAGGCCGTCCACGATGTACGCGCTCACGCCGGCGCGCACCGCCTCGCGGATCTTGGCGCTGTCGCCGTCCGCCGAGAACATCACGACCGGGCGCGGCGCGTCCTGCGTCACGACGCACAGGTGCTCGAGCATGTCGCGGTCGGGGGAATCGACGTCGATGATGATGACATCCGGCGCCAGCTCCGCCACCAGCCGGGCGAGGTTCAGCGTCGACTTCGGCTCGAGGATGACCTCGTGCCCCGCCTGTTCCAGGCCCTCCCTCAGGATCTGCCCGCGCTCGTTGTCCTCGTCTATCAGCATTACCCGCATCATCACCGCCACTCGAACGACATACTCGTGCGCATATTCGAACGGGCACTTTAGCAATTACCAAGCCATGAATCGGCGCCGCGCGCCATCCGCGACTGGACAGACACGACGCGACGCGAGGGGAATGCAACGCGGCTCCGGGATGCGGAAAAGAAATCTCGGGCGAGCGTCTCGAAATGGAACACGGATCGGGCGCGTGCATGCCGGGATCTCCCCGCCGCAATCCGGGGCACGGCGGAGTACGGCCGCAAGAAAATCCAAAACTTCGGCAATCCGCTGCAAGAAGAGACGGGCGCGGAATCTCAATCTGGTCGACGCCGCCGGTGCGCGGGTCGCGCCGGCGCATGACTGCCTCGTGAAACTCGTGCTCAGGAGATCGCTATGAACGTAAAGACACTCTCTCTCGCTGTCGCCGGCGCCGCGCTCGCACTGCAGTTCGGCGGCGTCCAGGCCGACGACCATGTGCTTCCGGGCGGCAAGCAGGAGTCGCATTTCGCCTATGCGCGCAACGCCGACGCCGCCCATGCCGACCTGGTTCGCGACTGGAACTACAGCGGTCAGCAAACCGGCGCACCGGTGCGTCTTCGAACCGACGCGGAGCTGACCGCGGATCTGGTGCGGGACTGGAGCGGTCCCGGCAAGGCCGCCGCCGCGCAGCCGCGTCCGGCGGTATCGATCCGCTCGGTGGAAGCGGCGCACAACGACCTGGTTCGCAACTGGGGAAGCTGAGCGCGCGTGCCGTCGCCTCTCCGCACGCGGAGAGGGCAGAAGGGCGACCGTACGGTCGCCCTTTTTTATTGCCTTCCGGGCATTGCGCAGGAAACAAATTTGACGGACTGTCGA
This sequence comes from Burkholderiales bacterium, assembly GCA_035651315.1. Lineage (GTDB taxonomy): Bacteria > Pseudomonadota > Gammaproteobacteria > Burkholderiales > Eutrophovitaceae > DASRFY01. The sequence continues at coordinate 19,100 of DASRFY010000099.1, read as the reverse complement.
AAGCGAATTACAACTCTCCCGGAGCGCGAACACCTGCGGTTGCAGGCAACGAGAGACATCGAGGACGGGGGCGCCGATGGACGGTAATCCGCACGGATATACCCTGGGTTTCGTACGCAACATGATCACCGAGCAGTCGGGAAAAGCGTCCGGATGGTTCAAGGACTGGGAACTCAAATCGGTCTACGAGCCGATCTTCAGCCTCCCCCACAAGCGGTCCATCGGATTCGAGGCGATGGTTCGGGCCACGGATCCGACCGGAAAGCAGGTGCCCGTCCAGGGCCTGTTTGATCCGAAGAACAACTTCTCGGAAGCCTCGCTGCTGGATCTGCTGTGCGCCACGGTGCACGTGCATAATTTTTTCCCCGCCCGCCGCGCCCGGGACTGGTTGTTCGTGAACATGCACCCCGAGGTATTTCTGAACGCGGAACACAACGCGGCGTTCCTTCTCGAGCTGCTTCGGCAATATCGCGTCCCCCGCGACAAGGTGGTGCTGGAGGTTCCGGGTGCGACCCTGGAAGACAAGGAGCGAGTCCACGCCGCCGTCAACAGTTACCGTCGATTGGGTTATCTGATATCGATCGACGATTTCGGCGTCGAGCACTCGAATCTGGATACGGTCTGGCACAGCGCGCCGACTTTCGTAAAGATTGGCCGCCCCGCCCTCGCGCGCGCCATGGCGGACCAGACGGCAAGGAAAATGCTGCCGCGCGTGGTATCGCTGCTGCACGAATTGGGGACGTTAGTGGTGATACAGGGCGTGGAAACGGAAATGGAGGCGCTGATCGCCATCGACGCCGACGCCGATCTGGTGACCGGGTTCTATTTCGGGCAGCCCCAGGAAGACGCCGCTGACCTTGCCGAGCCGCAGGGCCTGTTCGACGGTCTCTGGAGCACGTACAAGGAAAAACGCGGGCACGGCAGGATCGACGAATCGGCCGCCCGAGCCCCTCTCCAGGACGACGACCTGTACTCCCATTACGCAAAGAAATTGCGCGACATCTCGCCCGCCGAAATCGGCAGGTATCGCGAGGAACGGCGGCCGCTACTGGCGGCCTTGCAGCGCGCGGCGTCGCTGCTGGAGTCCGGCGCCGACCTCGAAACGGCCTGCGCCGATTTCCTCCGCCTGGAGGGAGCGATTCGCTGCTACATGCTCGATGGCGACGGCAAACAGATCGGCGGCGACGTGTTTTCCCCCAATCCGCCGCAAAAGGAAGAGGTGGATTTTTCGGCCGGCGAACCCGAGGATGCCGAGTGGTCGCGCAAGGATTTTTTTCGCCGCGCGATTGCCGAGCCCGGCGCGGTTCAAGTGACCCGCCGGTACCGGTCTTTCAACGGCTACGCGCACTGCGTGACGATATCCCTGGCGACCCGCCACCAGCGCAAGCTGGCGGTCCTCTGCGGGGACGTCGACTGGAAGCTGCACAGCCAGTTCCAGCGCTGACCCGCGTCGCGGGAGTCGCCGTCCGGTTCAGCGACGCACGGTCGCCGCGCTCTGCCCGAACAGATATTTTTTCGCCTCGTCGTCGACGACGGGCTGCGCGTTCACCGCCTTTCCTTTCTCGTACGCGCGCGCGACCGCCGGCCGGGCGCGGATCGCCTCGAACCAGCGCTTGAGGTTCGGAAAATCGTCCAGGTTCTGCTGCTGCCGCCGGTGCGGGACGATCCATGGATACGAGGCCATGTCGGCGATGGAATATTGGCCGGCGACGAATTCGCGGTCTTCCAGCCTGCGGTCGAGCACCGCGTACAGCCGCGAGGTCTCCTTCACGTAGCGGTCGATCGCATACGCCAGCTTTTCCGGCGCGTACTGCGCGAAATGATGGTTCTGCCCCGCCATCGGTCCCAGCCCGGCGACCTGCCAAAACAGCCATTGCAGCACCTCGACCCGGCCGCGAATATCCGCCGGAAGGAAGCGGCCCGTCTTCTCCGCGAGATAGAGCAGGATCGCGCCCGACTCGAACACGGAGATCGGCGCACCGCCACCCGCCGGCGAGTGATCCACCATCGCCGGCATGCGATTGTTGGGAGAGATCGCCAGGAACTCGGGGCGGAACTGCTCTCCGCGGCCGATGTTGACCGGGATGATCCGGTACGGCAGCCCGGTCTCTTCCAGGAAGATCGTGATCTTGTGCCCGTTGGGCGTAGGCCAGTAGTGGAGGTCGATCATGGATCCATTGACTGATTCGAGGGAAAGAGCAACATCTTCCTGGTTCGCAGCAGCAGCAAAAACCCGCCCGCTGGCCTAGATGTTATGCGAAGGCGGAATGATCTGCGCGCCCGTATTCGGCCATCTCAGAAAAGAAACCACGGGGTCAGGCCTATACTTTCTAGTCCCGCCGGCGTAGCCTTGTCGCATGGCTCGACCGCTGCGTCTTGAATTCCCCGGCGCCTGCTATCACGTCACCGCCCGAGGCGACCGGCAGGAAGCCATCTTCGAGGACGACGCCGACCGACTCGTCTTTCTCGACTTGCTGGCCAAGGAAGTGCTCCAGCAAGGCTGGGTCCTGTACGCCTTCTGCCTGATGGGCAATCACTATCACCTGTTGCTGGAAACGCCCGAGCCCAACCTGGTCAAGGGCATGCGCCGCCTCAACGGGGTGTACACCCAAGCCTTCAACCGCCGCCACCATCGCGTGGGCCATGTGCTGCAGGGGCGCTACAAGTCCATCCTGGTGGACAAGGATAGCCACCTGAAGGAACTGTGCCGATACGTGGTGCTCAACCCGGTGCGGGCGGGCATGGTGCCCAAGGTGCAGGACTGGCACTGGAGCAGCTATCTTCCCACCGCGGGCAGAATCGACTCGCCGACCTGGCTGGCTGCGCCGCGGTTACTGGCGCTGTTCGGCCACGGAGCGGCAGCGCAACGGGCCTATGAGCGCTTCGTGGCAGAAGGGATCCAGGCGCCCTCTCCCTGGCAAGGGCTCAAGGGACAGATGTACTTGGGCTCCGAGGCTTTTACCGCCCGGATGCAGAGGCGCGTTTCGACTCCGTTGCCCCGCGGGGTACCGCGCCGCCAACTCGAACCAGGGCGCCCCAGCCTGCATGCGGTGTTGCGCGCGGTGGCGGCCGTGCACGGGCTGCGGCCCGCCGATGTCCTAGACCGGCGAAATGGGCTTGCCTTCAAGCACGCGGTGTATTTGCTTCGCCGCCGCGCAAACCTGAGCCTTGCGGAGGTGGCAAAGCGGGCCGGCGTGTCGATCGGGCGCGTGGCGCAGATTCAGAGCGGGATCGAGACTGCTGATCGCGACCCCACGCTCGTGAAGATCGTTGCCAAACTATAAAGTATAGGCCTGACCCCATTCTTTCTATTCTTTCTACGGCACGATCCGCTCCCGCCTGAACTCCTCGAACAGCCGCAGGAACATCCGCTCCGAGTCCTCGGTCTCGCAAAAGCCGGCGCGGCGGGCCTTGCCGCAGTCGGAGATGACGTCCCATTCGGCGGAGAAGACGAAGTCGCCGAATTTCCAGGCGGCGATCTGCTCGAAGCGGTAGGGCTTCAGGCCGTGCTTCGCCACGATGCGGTCCCAGACCGGGGCCTTGTCGGCCATGAATTCGGCAAGCGAGAAATGTCGCTGCGGCCCCGGATCGAGGCCGAACGATCGCGCGATCGACGGCCACACGTACTCCCAGCGGAACAGGTCGCCGTTGGTGACGTTGAACGCCTGGTTCGCGCACTGCGGGCTGGTCGCCATCCATTCGATCGCGCGCGCGAGCAATCCCGAGTCGGTCGCCTGGTAGAGCGTGCGCCAGTTCGCGGGCTTGCCCGGGTGCGAGAGCGGCAGCCCCAGCTCGCGGCAGATCGCCGCATAAACCGCAAGCACGGTGGCCAGGTTCATCGGGCTGCCCACCGAGAAGCCGCACACGGTGTGCGGGCGGATCGCCGACCAGGTCCAGGGCTTTCCCCGGCTACGCGCCTCGAGCAGGTCCTGCTGGTCGTAGTAGAACAGGACCGGCACCGTGCGCGGATCGGTTTCCTTGGCCGGCGTGCGGAACGGGCCGAGATGGCTGCCGTACCACTTCGTGCCTTCGACCAGGTGCACATGCCGCAGGCTCCGCGCCGCCGGCTCGATCGCGTCGAGCAGGTTCGCGAGCATGGCGACGTTGACGTCGACCAGTTCCCGCGGTGAGGACCGCTCGACGTAGGCCGCGTAGAAGACGTGGGTGAGGTCGGTCAGGTGCACGAGCCGCGCGCGGCAGCCGGCGGGATCGGACAGGTCCGCGGAAACGTGCTCGAAGTCGCCGCGGACGTCGGGCTTGCGACGCGAGACCGCCACCGTTTTCCAGCGCCCGCTCGCGGCGAGATGCCGCAGCAGGTAACGGCCGACCACGCCGGTCGCGCCCGCGACCAGGGCCTTGTGCATGCACACTCTCCGGGACGGGAATCGAGGTTGGATATACTGGCCGCCTTTTAAATCATCCTCCGGCCGAAGGCAATGAAACGCTTCGATCTGCTGGTCATCGGCGGCGGCAGCGGCGGCGTGGCCGTCGCCAACCGCGCCGCCTCCTACGGCGCGAAGGTCGCGCTCTTCGAGCCGGGCCGCATGGGCGGCACCTGCGTCAACGTCGGCTGCGTGCCGAAAAAGATCATGTGGACCGCCGCGACGCTGGCGCACGCGGTCGAGGAAGCCGCCGGGTACGGCTTTGCGGCCCACAACCAGGGCTTCGACTGGACGAGCTTCAAGCGCAGCCGCGACGAATATATCCGCCATCTCAACGCGGCCTACGAACGCGCGTTGACCGCAAACGGCGTCGAGATCATCCGCGCTTTCGCGCGCCTCGGGGATGCGAATACCGTCGAAGCCGGCGGCGAGCGCTATACGGCGCAGCATATCGTGCTCGCCGTCGGCGGCCGTCCGATCGTGCCGGAAGTCGCCGGCGCGGAACACGGCATCACTTCGGACAGGTTTTTCGAGCTGGCGCGACGACCGGATCGGGTCGTGATCGTCGGCGCCGGCTACGTCTCGGTCGAGTTCGCCGGCGTGCTGCGTGCGCTCGGCGCGGAAGTCACCATGCTGCTGCGCCGCGACCATTTCCTGCACAGCTTCGACGCGATGCTGCGCGAGGCGCTGATGGAACAGATGACCGCCGACGGCGTGACGATCGAAAAGCGCGTGCGGGTCGCTTCCGTCGGCAAGCGCGGCGGTGGTCTCGCGATCAAACTGGAAGACGGCCGCGAGCTGTCCGGCTTCGACACGCTGATCTGGGCGATCGGCCGCAGGCCGAACACCAAAGCTATCGGGCTGGAGCGAGCGGGCATCGCGCCGGATTCCGCCGGCGCGCTGCCGGTCGACGCATACCAGCAAACCGCGATCCCCGGCATCTACGCCATCGGCGACGTGACCGGACGGTTCGAGCTGACGCCGGTGGCGATCGCGGCCGGGCGCCGGCTCGCCGACCGCGTCTTCGGCGGCAAGGCCGGCCGCCATCTTCCCTACGAAAACATCCCGACGGTAATCTTCGGCCACCCGCCGATCGGCACCGTCGGCCTGTCCGAGGAAGCGGCGGTCGCGCGATTCGGCGCGGAGGCGGTGCGCGTGTACGAAACGCGCTTCACCCCGATGTACTACGCCTTCGCGGACCGCAAGCCGAAGTGCGCGATGAAGCTGGTGGTCACGGGCGCGGAGGAGCGCATCGTGGGATGCCACGCGATCGGCCTCGGCGCGGACGAGATGCTGCAGGGATTCGCGGTGGCGGTGCGCATGGGCGCCACTAAGCAGGACTTCGACGACACGGTCGCCATCCACCCGACCGTGGCCGAAGAGATGGTGACGATGAAGGCCGGCAGGCCGGCAGCACAAGCAGGCGGGTAATCGGTTCGCCTGAGTCCATCACCCAATCGTTCAATCACTCAATCACCGCAACGGCCCCTATTCCCACGTCATATCATTAGTGCTAAGTTGATCCGCGGTTGGATTGCAAAGCGCCCGAGGAGGAGTCATGACCAGCGCGACCGCGGCGAGCGCCGGGCGGGGCCCGGCACAGGCGCACTTCGATCCCTACGCTCTCGATCCCAGGGACGTTCTCCAGCCGCCCGGGACGCTGGGCGCGATTCTCAGGAAGATCGGCCCCGGCATAGTGCTGTCCGCGTCCATCGTCGGCTCCGGCGAACTGATTGCCACCACCACGCTCGGCGCCAAGGTCGGCTACACCATGCTGTGGCTGATCATCCTGAGCTGCGTCATCAAATCGGTGGTGCAGTCCTTCCTCGGCCGCTACACCGTGGCACGGGCCGAAACCGGGCTCGCGGCCTTCGACCGCATTCCCGGTCCGCGCCTGAAGGTGAACTGGGTCGTGTGGGCCTGGGCGGCGATGGTATTCGTCACGCTGTTCCAGATCAGCGCCATGTTCATCGGCGTGTCGCAGGCGATGAACCTGGTGTTCAGCGGCGTGCCGGTGACCGCGTGGGTGATCATCTTCTTTATCCTGACCCTGATCCTGCTGCTGGGCGGCGCCTACCAGCGCATCGAGAAGCTGGCGATGATCAAGGTCGGGCTGTTCACGCTCGTGACCGTGCTCTCCGCGGTGGTGCTCACCAACATGCCGGAGTACTTCTCCTGGGGCGACGTGGCGCAGGGGCTCACCTTCGAGGTTCCCGAGGCGGGGCTCGCCATCGCCGTGGCGACTTTCGGCATCACCGGAGTCGGCGCCACCGAGCTCTACATGTATACCTACTGGTGCGTGGAAAAGGGCTATGCCCGCTACACCGGGCCGCGCGAGAACAGCGACGCCTGGCGCGCGCGGGCGCGCGGCTGGGTGCACGTGATGAACGTGGACGTGGTGTGCTCGATGCTCATCTACACCGCCGCCACCATCGCCTTTTACCTGCTCGGCGCGGGCATCCTGCACGGCATGGGCAAGGTTCCCGGCGGGCTGGACATGATCGTGGTGCTGTCCAACATCTACACCCAGACCCTCGGCGGCTGGGCGAAATGGCTGTTCTACGTCGGCGCCATCGTCATCCTCTACGGCACGATCTTCGCGGCCACCGCCGGCCATTCGCGCATGTGTTCCGACCTGCTGCGACTGCTCGGCGTGTTCGAGCACGACGACATCCGGGCGCGGAACCGCTACCGCGACGTCTTCATAGTGGTGCTCACCGTGATTCCGCTCATCATGTACTTCCTCTTCGGCCAGGCGCCGGTATCGATGGTGACCTGGGGCGGCATCGCCCAGGCGGCGACCCTGCCGGTCATCGGTTTCGGCACCATATACCTCACCGCCCGCCACCTGCCGAAGGAGATGAAGGCGCCGGGATGGATGACCGCATTGTTGTGGGTGGGCGCGATCGTCATCACCGCGTTCGTCGTTCCCTCGCTGATCAGCGAGTTTCGCAAGCTGATATGAGGGTGTCACAATCCGCATCGCCGGTTCGCCCTCGCGGGCCGGCGGTTCGCATGGCGCCTTCCGGCGCTGCGCATTGACAAGGGAAGAAGAGACGAACATGACCATCCAGCGCATGCACGTGGGTCCGCGCCTGTGCCAGGTCGTGGTCCACGGCGACACCGTCTACACCGCGGGCGTCGTGGCCGACGATCCCAACGCGGACGTGGGCGGCCAGACCGGCCAGATCCTGGACAAGATCGACCGCTACCTGAAGGAGGCCGGCACCGACAAGACGAAGATCCTGAGCGCCACCATCTGGCTGTCCGACATCCGATACTACGACGAGATGAACGCGGTGTGGGACATGTGGGTGCCGAAGGGCAACCCGCCGGCGCGCGCCTGCGTCGAGTCCCGTCTTGCGGCGCCCAAGTACAGGGTCGAGATACGCGTGGTGGCCGCGCGCTAGCCTCGGCTCCCGAACGCGCCCCCGCCGCAGGCGGGGGCTTTTTTGCCTCGGCGCGCCGCTACAATCGGTCTGCCCGCCGCCACCGGAATTCCATCGCCATGCTTGCCCAGACCGCCGTCTTCCTGATCGCCGCCGTCGTCGCGGTGCCGCTGTTTCGCCGCTTCCGGCTGGGCGCCGTGCTCGGCTATCTTTTTGCCGGCGTGGTCATAGGCCCGCACGGCCTGGGCTTCGTCGACAACATCGGCGCGGTGCACGACCTCGCCGCGCTCGGCGTCGTCTTCCTGCTGTTCATCATCGGCCTGGAGCTGCAGCCCTCGCGGCTCTGGGTGCTGCGCAGATCGGTGTTCGGCCTGGGCAGCGCGCAACTGCTCGCCACGGGAATCGTCCTCGCCCTGCTCGGCATGGCCTTCGGCCTGACCTGGAAAGCCGCCCTGGTGGTCGGTCTGGCGCTCGCCATGTCCTCCACCGCCTTCGTGCTGCAGGTGCTCGCCGAGCGCGGCGAGCTGACTACGCGCTACGGTCGTTCCTCGTTCGCGATCCTGCTGTTCCAGGACCTCGCGGTGATCCCGCTGCTGGCGCTGATCCCGCTGCTGAGCAGCCACGTAAACGTGCCCGCCGGCGCGCAGGCCTGGCTGGCGGCGTTGAAGGCGGTGGCGGTGATCACGGTGGTGGTGATCGGCGGCCGGCACCTGCTGCGGCCGGTGCTCAAGGCGATCGCCGAGAGCCGCATCCAGGAAATCTTCACCGCCGCGGCGCTGCTCACGGTGATCGGAACCTCGCTGCTGCTGTCCGCGGTCGGGCTGTCGATGTCGCTCGGCGCCTTCCTCGCCGGCGTGCTGCTCGCGGACTCGGAATACCGTCACGAGCTGGAAGCGGATATCGAGCCGTTCAAGGGCCTGCTGCTCGGGCTGTTCTTCATCTCGGTAGGCATGTCGGTCGACCTCGGCCTGTTCGCCTCGAAGCCGTTCGCCATCCTCGGCATTACGCTCGCGCTGATGGCGGTGAAGGGCGCGGTGCTATACGCGGTAGGCCGCGGCGCGGGGCACGCGCCGGAGGCCGCGGGCGGGCTTGCGTGCGCGCTGTCGCAGGGCGGCGAGTTCGCTTTCGTCCTGTTCGGCCTGGCGGTGGGGGACAACGTGATGTCGCGCACGACCGCCGACCTGCTGGTCATCGTGGTGACGCTGTCGATGGCGCTCACGCCGCTGGCGATGCTGATGAACGACAGGCTGCTTCCGCGCTGGCTCGGGCGCGCCGCGCCGCGCGAGTTCGACGCCATAGAGCACGACGGGGCGCGCGTCATCATCGCCGGCTTCGGGCGCGTAGGCGGCATCGTCGGCCGCCTGCTGCGCGCAAAGAAGATTCCCTTTACCGCGCTCGACATCAACCCGGAGCAGGTCGAGCTGGTGCGTAAGTTCGGCGCCAAGGCCTATTACGGAGACGCTTCCCGGCTGGACATGCTGCAGGCGGCCGGCGCGGCGAAGGCGAAAGTCTTCGTGCTCGCGATCGACAACGTCGAGGCCTCGCTCAAGGCCGCGGAAACGGTGCGGCGCAATTTCCCGCAGCTCCGGATCTACGCCCGCGCGCGCAACCGCTTTCACGCCTACCGCCTGATGGACCTCGGCATCGAGTCGATCAGCCGCGAGACCTTCCTGTCCTCGCTCGAGCTGGCCGAAGGCGTGTTGCGCGGCGCCGGTATGGCCGCCTGGGAAGCGCACGATACGGTGCTCAAGTTCAAGGCCCACGACGAGCGCACGCTCGCGCGCCAGCACGCGGTCTACCACGACGAGACCCAGCTCATCCAGACCACCAGGGAGGCGGCCAAGGAAATGGAGTCGCTCCTGGAATCCGACACCTCCGCCGCCGATCCGCTCGCCCCGGGGCGGCCGGCGTTCATGCCGGAGGACGTCCGCTAGGGCGCGGCGGCCGCGACAGGGACCGCAGCATTGGATCGACTCCCCCCGCCCGCCGCTGTAGAATTCGCACCTTCCTGCAAGCAGTCCTCAGCGGGCCCTCCGGCCCCGGAGTTATACCGATGCGAGTCGAAGTCCACGTCCACGGAACCGTTCTACTCAAAGCCGGCACCACCAGCGCGCAGATCGAAGTGGCCTTGCGTCCCTGGCTGGATTACATCGACGAGGACGGCCTGGGTGAAGCGAAAAGCGCGCACCCGGACGAGCCGGGCATCGTCTTCGACCGCCGGCGCCGCGTGCTCGAGGTGTGCTGGACCGGCGACGTCGGCCGCAGCTTCCGCCAGATCCTCGCCGAATCGCTGGACAGCCTGAACCCGTACTCCGAAGAGGCCGCGGCGTTCGACGTCACCTATTACCTCGACGACGGGCGCGACGAGTTCGACGTCATGTTCGTCGGTCCCTCCGCCGAGGCGATTCACCAGGCGCAGCGACGTCGCATGATGGAGGACCTGAAGAGCCTGCTGTCGCGGCAGTTCAAGGACGACGAAGTGTCGCAGGTGCTGGCGCACGTGAACCAGCTCTTCGAGCGCAACTGGCAGACGAATCAGAGCGCCGCTCAGTCGGCCTCGTCGGAACCGGCCGCCACTGCGCCGGGACGCAAGCAGCTTCACTAGCGGCGCCGCGCAGCCTCGGCCTCGCGCGAGGCTGCACTCGAGACTTCGTCGCGGGTCCCGCGCCCGCTGCCGTCATCATGAATGCCCCGTCCGCAGGCAATTTGCGCCTGCCCGCCCTGCGTATAGACGCAGCCGGCCGCCGGCGCGTGGACATGCGCGCGGTGATCGCACTCGCCGTTCCGCTGGTCGCCAACAGCAGCGTGCAGGCGGTGCTCAACCTCACCGATACCTGGTTCGTCGGCCGGCTTTCGGCGCAAGCGCTCGCGGCGATGGGCGTGGTGTACTGGCTCACCATCGTGGTGATCCTGCTCCTGGGCGGGGCGGCGCTGGCGGTGCAGACCTTCGTTGCCCAAGCGTACGGCGCCGGCGACCGGCTGCGCGCTGCGCATGCCGCCTGGAACGGGCTGTGGGTGGCGCTTGCCACCGCGCCGCTGTTCGTGGTCACGGCGTACGCCGGTCCGTGGCTGCTGCGACCTTTCGGCCTGGCGCCGGAGATCCGCGACGCGGCGCTGCAATTCTGGGCGCCGCGCATGCTCGGCGGTCCGTTCGCGGTCGCGCTGTGGGCGCTGACCGGCTTCTTCAACGGCGTCGGCCGCACCGGCGTGACGCTCGCGGTGATGAGCTTCTCCGCCGTGCTGAATGCGGCGCTGAACCAGGCGTTCATCTTCGGCCTCGGCTGGGGCGTGGCTGGCGCGGGCTGGGCTACCACGGTGTCCACCGGCGTGGCGGTGCTGCTCACCGGGGCGTTGCTTTCGAGCCGCACGCTCGATCGCGACTTCCCGACCCGCGCGTCGATGGCATTCGACCGCCGGCTGGCGGCAAATCTGCTGCGCACCGGCATTCCGATGGGGCTCTTTCCGTCGATCGACGTCGGCGCGCTGGCGGTTTTTCAGCTCATGCTCTCCGGCGTGGGGACGGTCGACGGCGCGGCTTCCCAGATCGTCATGATGCTCACTTCGCTCGCCTATCTGCCCACCATCGGTTTCGCGCTCGCCGGCACGACGCTGGTCGGGCAGTCGATCGGCGCGGGCAACCGGGACTGGGCGGCGAGAGTGGGCAACGCGACGGTCCGGATGTGCGTCGGCTACATGGGCATGGTGAGCGTGTTCCTCGCGCTTGCCGGCCCCTGGCTGCTGCCGCTGTTCATCCATGCGCACGACGCGACCGCCGCGGAAGTCGTCGCGCTCGGGCGCACGCTGCTGTGGTTCGCCGCCGGTTATCAGATCTTCGACGGGCTGAATCTCGGCGCCGGCTTCTGCCTGCGCGGCGCGGGCGACATGCGGGTGCCGACGCTGATGATCGTCTGCCTGGCCTGGTTCGGCTTCGTGCCGCTCGCCCATATGGCGATCTTCCCGCCCGGCCAGGGCTGGCTGCCGTGGCTGCCCCGCCTCGGCTACGGCGCGGCGGGCGGCTGGGCTGCCGCCCTGCTCTATACCTGCGCGCTCGGCACCCTGGTCTGGCTGCGCTGGCGCTCGGGCGCCTGGCGGCGCATCGAGCTGCCCCGGTAACCCGCGGGGACGTTTAAGATAGACGCCGTGTCCCGCTCACGCCGCCTCGTTTCCGGGACGATACAACGCACAACAACGCCGCCTGCCGGGAGGATTTCATGAAGGCACTCGCCCGCATCGTTCTCGTGTTCGCATTGCTGCCCGCGGCGGCGATGGCCGGCCCGCCCCTGCCGCAGGCGGAGCCGGAAGACACCGGCATGTCTTCCGAGCGGCTCGCGCGCGTGGACGCGACGATCCAGCGCGCGATCGATTCCGGCGAGCTGCCCGGCGCGGTGGTGATGATCGCGCGCGACGGCAGGCTGGTTTATTCGAAGGCTTTCGGCTGGCAGGACAAGGCGAAGAGCCTGCCGATGCGCGAGGACTCGATCTTCCGCATCTACTCGATGACCAAGCCGATCGTGACGGTGGCGGCGATGACGCTGGTCGAGGAAGGCCGCCTCAGCCTCGACGAGCCGGTGTCGAAGTACATTCCGGAACTGAAGAACATGAAGGTCGGCATCGACGGGTCCGATCCCGCCACCGGCAAGCCGAGCTTCACGCTGGTGGATGCCAGGCGCCAGATCACCATCCAGGACCTGATGCGCCACACGTCCGGATTCACGTACGGCGGAGAGGGTCCGCCCAAGACCACGGTGCAGAAGCTGTATCAGGAGGCCAATCTGCGTTCTCAGCACTGGGTGCTGGCCGATTTCGTCAAGGCGCTCGCCAAGCTGCCGCTGCAGTACGAGCCGGGGACGACCTGGGAGTATGGCCACTCCGTCGACGTGCTGGGGCGCGTGGTCGAGATCGTCGCCGGCCAGCCGCTCGACGCCTTCGTCGCACAGCGCGTCACCCGGCCGCTCGGCATGGCGGACACTGCTTTCGACGTGCCGAAGAGGAAGCAGGAGCGCATCGCGGAGCCGATTCCCGACAAGTACACCGGCAAGGCGCCGGAACTGATCGACGTGCGCAAGCCGGCCACCTTCTTCGCCGGCGGCCACGGCATGGTGTCCACCGCCGGCGACTATCTTCGTCTCGCGCAGATGCTGCTCGACGGCGGCAAGCTCGACGGGGTGCAGATCCTCGGCTCCCGCACGGTGGACTTCATGGCCTCGAACCACTTGAACGAGCGGATTTCCAAGGGCGGACATTACATTCCGGGCCCCGGCTACGGCTTCGGCCTGGGCTTCGCCACGCGGCTGGAGAACGGGCAGTCGGAGTGGCCGGGATCGGCCGGCGAGTTCTACTGGGCAGGCTACGCCGGCACCTACTTCTGGATCGATCCGGACCAGGGCCTGGCGGTGTCGTACATGTCGCAGGAACCGGTGCGCCGGCAGCACTACCGGGTGCTGCTGCGCGACCTCGTCTATCAGGCGATCCTTGATTAACGACGGACTTACTTCCCTCCGCTATCTTCCCGCGCCTTGCGCAGGCAGCCGGCGGCTGTTCGCGGCTGCCGCGCTCGCGTTCGCCGCGCTGCTGCCCGGGGTTGCTGCCGCACAGCAAGCGGAGCGCAACAAGGAAGCGATCCTGCTCGTCGCCAGCCCGGACATGCTGGATCCGCGCTTCGCGCAGACGGTGGTGCTGGTCACCTTTCCGCCCGACACCGGGCCGATGGGCGTGGTGCTCAATCGCCCAAGCAAGGTGGAACTGCGCGAGCTGTGGCCGGAGCGCGCGGACCGCCAGGAGCGCACCGATCCGATCTGCTACGGCGGGCCGGTCGAGCCGAACGGACTGCTGTTCGTGTTCCGCATGTCCCCGCCGCCGACGCGGGCGGCATGGGTCACCGAAGACATCTATTTCAGCGGCGACGGGAAGGTGCTCGACAAACTGCTCGAGCAGCGCCGCCCGGTGCGCGGGCAGCGCTTCTTCGCGGGCTTCGCCGGCTGGGCGCCGGGCCAGTTGGAACAGGAAATCGACGACGGCGGCTGGTACGTGCTGCCGGTGGACCCGGAAGTGATCTTCAACATGCCGGCCGAGGACATGTGGGACAGGCTGCTCGAGCGCGCCACCCTCCCCCGCGCCAGCATAGACACAAGATCCTGAATTACAGTACACGCGGAAGAAGCAAGATCGGTATCCACCACCAAGACACCAAGGCACCAAGAAGTGCAAATAATAAGTTCGCGAATGCGTGTGGAAAAAAATGCGCGCATCAAATCGACAATGTCAAAGACCTGGGGTGTCTGTCTCTCTGGTTTTCTTGGTGCCTTGGTGTCTTGGTGGTGAAATCCGAAGTTGTCGTTCTTTGTACCTCAGTGGTGAACTCTGACCCTCACTGGAGACCACGTTGGAAGACAAGCTGTTTTCTGTCGAAGGACAGGTAGTGCTCGCCTCCGGGGCGAGCCGGGGCATCGGCCGCGCGCTCGCCGAGGGTTTCGCCGCGCGCGGGGCGCAGGTAGTGATCGCGGGGCGGGAAATCGACACGCTGACGCGGACGGCGACGGAAATCAGCGTCGGCGCGAAATCCGTCAAGCCGATCGCCTGCGACGTCGCGAAACCGGAGGACGTGCGCCGCCTGGTCGATCGGACGATCGAGGACTTCGGCCGCATCGACACGCTGCTCAACGTGGCCGGCGTGAACAAGCGCATGAAGGTCGAGGACTACACGGTCGAGGAATACGGCTGGATCATGGACATCAATCTGCGCGGCGCCTTCCTGCTCGCGCAGGCGGTCGGGAGACACATGATCCGGCGCAGGGCCGGCTGCATCGTCAACATCGACTCGCTCAACACCTATGCGCCGCTGCCCGGGGTCACGCCGTACGCGATGAGCAAGGCCGGGGTGTTGATGATGACGCGGGCGATGGCGCAGGAATGGGGGCGGCACGGCGTGCGCGTCAATTCGATCGCGCCGGGTTTCTTTCCCACCGCGCTGTCGCAGAAGCTGTGGGCCCAGCCGCATATGCAGCAGTGGGCACGGCAGAACACCCCGCTCGGCAAGCTGGGTGAATTGAAGGACCTGGTCGGAACGGCAATCTTTCTCGCCTCGCCCGCCGCCGCCTTCGTCACCGGACAGACCATCCGCGTCGACGGCGGCGTCACCGCCGGAATGAGTTGGCCGATCGAACTCTGACCCGCCGGCGCGCAGCCGCGGCGTACGCAATGAACCCGGTGCTGCGCGCGATCCTGCCCGTCTGACAAGGACGAACCATGAACAACAGACTCTCGGTTCTCGCCTGGCGCCTGGGACTGGCCGCGCTGCTGAGCGGCTGCGCGCAGCTCGCGCCGGCCACCGCGGCGTCGGACGGCTGCCGCCAGTCCACCGCCGAGCTGTACGAGACGGCCTCGCCGGCGGTGGTGATGATCTCCGCCAAATCGATCAATCCGTTCAGCCTGCGCGACCGCGTGGAGCGTGCGATCGGTTCGGGATTCGTCATCGACGCTTCCTCCGGACTGATCGTCACCAACGCGCACGTCGCGTTCAACCGCCAGACCATCGCGGTGGTGCTCGACGACTCCCGGGTCGTGCCGGCGCGGCTGGTCGGCGCCGATCCCATCTTCGACATCGCGGTGATCCAGATACCGGTGTCGAAATCCGGAAAGCTGAGCGCACTCAAGCTCGGCGACTCGGACGAGCTTCGCATCGGCGAGGACGTGATCGCGATCGGCAACCCGATGGGCCTGGAACAGACGGTGACCAGCGGCATCGTCAGCGGACTGAACCGCGTGCTGCCGGAGACGCCGCTGTCGGTGACCGAGCCGATGATCCAGACCGACACGCCGATCAATCCCGGCAACTCCGGCGGCCCGCTGCTCAACCGCTGCGGCGACGTGGTGGGCATGAACACCGCGATCCTGCCGGAGGCGCAGAACATCGGCTTCGCCATCCCCAGCAATCTCATCAAGTCGGTGCTGCCCCCGCTGGTCAAGCACGGACGCCTGATCCGCCCCTGGGTCGGCTTCCACGGCACGCTGATCGGCACCGACCTCGTCAAGCTGCTCAAGCTGCCGCTCACCGAGGGCCTGCTGGTCGAGGTCGTCGAGCCGGGCGGCCCCGCAGCGGCGGCCGGACTGCACGGCGGCGAGGTCGAGTTCGCGATCGGCGGCACCGAACTGCTGCTCGGCGGCGACATCGTCACCCAGATCAACGGCACGGCAACCTCCGACGAAGACGCGCTCGAGACGGTGATGCGCTCGCTCAGGGTCGGCGACCGCCTCAAGCTCAAGGTGTTCCGCGAAGGCAAATTGCTCGATTTCGAATATCCGCTGCCGGAGCGGCCGTTCCTGCCCGGCGACCTGCACGGCGAGGGCCCCGGTCCGGATTCCGTCCTGCCGCAGTCGCGGCATCATTGACGCAGCGGCGGCGCGCCCGCGACGCGCTTCACAGCGGCAGCAGCAGAATGGCGAGTCCGGTCAGTACGGCGAACGCCGGGCGCACGGCGGGACGCTGACGGGCGAGATGGCGGATCAATCCGGCGAGACGTTGCGGGCGCCGGATCATGCCTCGTTTACGCGGGCGCCGCGAAGCGCCGGGAGGACGGATCGCCCGGACGACGACAGCGGTCGCCTGGGGCGGGCGGAGACGCGTTGAACGGCAAGCGCATGCCGGCGCATCATAGTGGAGTCGCGCCGGTTCGTGAAGCATCGCAGTGGTATGTTCGCCGTCATGAAGACCGCCTTGCCGGCACTCGTGCTTGCATTTGCCGCCTGGCACGCATGCGCGCGCGACGGACAGAGCGTCGCCGCTGCCCCGGCGGAAGAGATCACGGTCGCCTCCGCCGGGGCCGACGCCTACTCGCAGCCGGCACCGGTCCTCAGCGCCGCCGAACGACAGGCTTTCGAGAGCGGACGATCCGAGTTCTACGCGCGCTGGGTGCCGTTCCCGCTGATCGGCGGGCATTGGGGGCGCGGGCCGATGTCCAACGCCGAATCCTGCATCCAGTGCCACGCGGCCAACGGCCGCGGGCGCGCGCCGGACGGAGCCGGCGAGGCGCCGTTGTCGCTGGTGCTGCGCCTGTCGGTACCGGGAACCGACCCGGTGGGCGGCCCGCGACCGCATCCCGCCTACGGCGAACAGCTCAATACCCGGGGCATGCTGGGCGAGCTCGTCGAAGAAGGCGACTTCCGGGTCGAATACGCCGCTTCCCGCGTACGCCTTGCCGGCGGCGAAGAGGCGGAGTTGCGCGCGCCCAGGATCCGCATCACCGCGCTCTGGTACGGTCCGCTCGGCGAAGACGCGATCGTCTCGCCACGCATCGCCCAGCCGGTCTATGGCGCAGGGCTGCTGGAAGCGGTGCCGGAGCAGCGCCTGCTCGAGATCGCCGCCGCCCAGCGCGCACTGGGTTTCGACGGCCGCCCGAACCGCGTCTGGGATTACGCGCGCCACGGCGTCGCGCTCGGACGCTTCGGTCACAAGGCCATGCAACCCAGCCTGCTGCAGCAGGCCGCTCATGCCTTCCTCCTCGACATCGGCGTGACCTCCCGGCTGTTTGCGCAGCAGGACTGCTGGCCGGCGCAGCGGCGCTGCACGCATATTCCGTCCGTGACGGGGGTCGAGGCGCAGGACCGGCAACTGGATGCGATCGTGGCCTACCTGCGCGGGCTGGCAGTGCCGGCACGGCGCAACGTCGACGACCCGGATGTACGGCGCGGCGAAGCGCTGTTCCACCAGGCGCGATGCGATGTCTGCCATGTGCCCGCGCTGGAAACCGGATCGGATGCGCCGAGCGCCTCGCTGCGCAGCCGGGTCATCCACCCCTACACCGACCTGCTGCTGCACGACATGGGCGAGGCGCTCGCCGACGGCAGGCAGGAATTCCTCGCCGGACCGCGCGACTGGCGCACGCCGCCGCTGTGGGGGCTCGCGCTCTCCGCCGCCGTCAACGGCAACGCCAACCTGCTGCACGACGGCCGCGCGCGCACGCCGCTGGAAGCGATCCTCTGGCACGGCGGCGAGGCGCAGGCGGCGCGCGATGCCGTTGTCGCCATGAGCAGACGGGAGCGCCGGGCGCTGCTCGCCTTCCTCGACTCGCTCTGAGCGAAGCTTGCCAAGCCGGGGCTGCGCGGGTAACGTCGATCGCACGTCGGCGTCGCGGTTCGACGCGGAGCCATCGCGTGGCAGGTCGTGCATTCCCGGAGCGTCACATGAGATCGATCCCGTTGTTGCTGCTCGCGCTCGTGCCAAGCGCCGCCGCCCGTGCCGAGGTGTCGTGCCCGAATCCCCTCAGCGTCGAGCAGCATGCGACGGTGCCGTCCAACGAATGGCAGGTGAGTTACGCCGATCGCGCGTCGCGGCTGATCGGCATCACGGTGTACGACGGGCTGCCGGCGAGCGGGCGCGAGGTGCGTCCGGCGAGCAGAAGCGCGCGCGGCGGCGCGCTGACTGTGAAATGGATGCTGCACCAGAGCACCCGCGGCTACTCGCTGCTGTGCAGCTACGAGTACACCACCGCGCGCCTGTACATCGAGCTGCCCCCCGGCGTGCATTACTGCGAAGTGGCGTACGATCTGCGCGTGCCCGCCGCCGGCGGCAACGCCGTGAAGCGCATGTACTGCCAGTAACGCCGGGACCGGGCACAATGGATAGCATGAACCCCGCGCTGAAAATCGATATCGTCTCGGACGTCGTCTGCCCGTGGTGCTTCGTCGGCAAGCGCCATCTCGAACGGGCGCTCGGAAGGTATCGCGACCGGCATCCCGACGCGCCCGCGCCGCACGTGCGCTGGCACCCCTTCCAGCTCAACCCGGCGCTGCCGGCGGGCGGCATGCCGCGCGGCGAATACCTGGCCCGGAAGTTCGGCGGGCCGGAGCGCGCCAGAGAGATCTATGCGCGCGTCGAGGCGGCGGGCCGCAATGCGGGCATCCGATTCGCGTTCGACCGCATCGCCATGCAGCCGAATACCACCGACGCGCACCGGCTGATCCATCGCGCAGAGGATTTCGGCGTGCAGGATGCGATGGTCGAATCGCTGTTTGCGGGCTACTTCCTGGAGGGTCTCGATCTGACTCGCCCGGATACGCTGGCCGGCCTTGCGGCCCGGGCGGGCCTGCCCCGCGACGAGGTCGCGGAGTATCTCGCCACCGATCTGGATCGCGACCTGATCGCTTCCCGCGACGAGCACGCGCGCAACATCGGTATCGAGGGCGTGCCGTTTTTCATATTCAATCAACGGCTCAGTGTGGCCGGCGCACAGCCGCCCGACGTGCTCCTGGAGACGATGGAGCAGGCCGAGGCGCAGTCGGCGCAGCCCGCGTAACAAGGCACAACCGGGGGTTGAAACGCGCGATTGCCGGG
>DASRFY010000098.1:0-14466 GCA_035651315.1 Burkholderiales bacterium | reverse complement strand
CTCCGGGCACGACGGCACCTGGGGAGTGAAGAGCGAGTACTTCGCCGACTCGATGAAGATCGGCAGACCGGTGTTTCGCCAGATGGCGGAGCCCCAGCCCGACTACATCAGCTCGGACTGCGCCATCGCCGGGCGCCACATCGCGCAGGGCATCCGCGACGCGGGTGGCGATCCCGGCAAAATCGGCAAGGAGCATCCGATCACGCTGATGCGGATCGCCTATGGACTTTGAAACGGACCACGTCGGAGCTACGAGAATGGGCGCGATCACGCGCGAAAGTCTGATGTCGCTGGAGCAGTACGCGAGGGAGCGCGACAATTTCCGCGCCCGCGTCATGACGCACAAGCAGAAGCGCAAGGTGCACCTGGGCGAACACGTCACGCTGATGTTCGAAGACGAGCTGACCATGCGCTACCAGGTGCAGGAGATGCTGCGCGCGGAGCGGATTTTCGAAGAGGAGGGTGTCCGCGAGGAGCTCGAAGCCTACAACCCGCTCGTCCCGGACGGCGGCAACTGGAAGGCGACGATGCTGATCGAGTATCCGGACGTCGACGAACGGCGCGAGGCGCTCGCCCGGCTGATCGGCATCGAAGACCGCGTCTGGGTTCGGGTCGAGGGGCAGAGCAAGGTGTACGCGATCGCCGACGAGGACCTCACGCGGGAGAACGAAGAAAAGACGTCCTCGGTGCATTTCCTGCGCTTCGACCTGTCCGATTCGATGAAGCAGGCGCTGCGCGGCGGCAGGCCGCTCGCGATGGGCATCGACCATCCGAACTATGCGGTCACGGTCGAACGCGTGCCGGAGGCGGTGCGCGAGTCGCTGCTCAACGATCTGAGGTTCTGAATCCTTCGCCGCCGCTCGCGGATCGTCCAGGCTCTTCAGTACAATATGAAGGTCGCTCATTCGGCGGCCGTTTTTGTTCGGATATCGCGATGTTCGCAGCCCGTCTGATCAATCAACTCGAAAGCCGGCTTTCGGGGCTCGACCTGCCGGTGGCGGTGGCGCTATGGAATGGCCAAGTCGTCGGTTCCGCCGACGGCGCGAAAATCAGGCTCACCATACGGTCGCCGCAAGCCGTCCTGTCGCTTGCCAATCCCAGCCTGGGCAAGATCGCAAAGGCCTACGTCGAGGGCGACATCGACATCGACGGGGACGCCCGCGAGACGGTGCACCTGGGCGAGCGATTGGTGGAGGGAGACGCGACCGTCTACCGCAAGCGCTCCAACGTGTGGAATTGGTGGCGCCATACCCGCCCGGCGGATCGCAAAGCGATCCAGCACCACTACGACGTCGGCAACGATTTCTATGCGCTCTGGCTGGACCGCAATCGGGTCTATTCCTGCGCCTATTTCCGCAAGCCCGACGACACGCTGGACCTTGCGCAGGAGCAGAAGCTCGACCATATCTGCAGGAAACTGCTGCTCCAGCCCGGGGAACGTTTCCTGGATATCGGCTGCGGCTGGGGCGGCCTGATTCTCTGGGCGGCGCGCAACTACGGCGTCAAGGCGACCGGCATCACGCTCTCCGAAGGACAGTACGCCTACGTGAACGAGCGCATCGAGGCGCTCGGCCTCGGGGACCGCTGCGAGGTGAGGCTCATGGACTACCGCGACGTGCCGGAAGACGCACCCTACGACAAGATCGCGAGCGTGGGGATGTTCGAGCACGTCGGCAAGCGTAACCTGCCGGGCTACTTCCACAAGATCCGGCGGCTGCTCAAGCCGGGCGGCCTGGTGATGAACCACGGCATCACGACCAACTCGCTGGAAGACGGCGAGCTGGGCAGCGGCATCGGCGACTTCGTCGACGAATACGTTTTCCCCGGTGGCGAACTGGTGCACGTGTCGCGGGTCGTCCGCGAGATGGCGAGTCAGGGGCTCGAGCCATGGGACGCGGAATGCCTGCGACCGCACTACGCGAAGACGCTCTGGCACTGGGTGAACCGCCTCGACGCGAACGCCGAGCAGGCGCGCAAGCTGGTCGGCGAGAAGCGGTTCCGCACTTGGCGCATCTACATGGCGGGCTCCGCGCACGCCTTCGACCGCGGCTGGATCTCGATATTCCAGGTTCTCGGCGCGAGACCGCTCGCCGACGGGTCGCTCCCGCACCCGCTGACCCGAGCCCACGTCTATGCGGACCACTAGGCGCGCGGCGCTTGCCGCGCTGCTGCTCGCATTCGTCGCCGCGGCCTGCAGCGAGGGCAAGTCTCGTCCCCCGCCGCCGTCCGGGCACGGCAACCGGCAGATCGACACCGGCGGACAGGTCTTCCTGCCGGAGGCGCCGTGGCAGGAGTCGGAGGTGCAACTGCCGCCCTATCCGGACCTGTCCGGCCTGCAGCCGTTCGACATCGCCGGCCCGTCGAATTACCGCTTCCTCGTCGACCCCCGTTCCATCAGCATCGGCGCCGACCGCGTGGTGCGCTATACGGTGGTGGCGCGCTCCGCAAGCGGCACGAACAACGTGAGTTACGAAGGAATCCGTTGCGAGACCAGGGAGTGGAAGACCTACGCCTACGGGCGCAGCGACGGCACCTGGGCGTCGGCACGCGATGCGCAATGGCAGCACGTGCCTTCTGCGCTCGCCAATGCGTTCCGGTATGCGCTTTATCGCGACTACTTCTGCTCGGGCGGGGCGCCGGTGCCAAAAGCGGAAGACGCCCTCGCCGAAATGAAACGGGTATACGGAAACGGGCCCGGCGGCGACAGGAAATCCACCAACTGAGCCGGCCGCGGTCAGTGGTTGTCGCGCAACGACCCGACGCTCGCCCTTTGCCGCAGCAAGCCGCTTTGCCTCGCGTCGGCCATACCGTATGCCCGCTTTCCCCGGTGCAGAGCAAGACCAGGTCGCGGCTTCCTTAATTGAGTCTTGCTTTAGATGAACCTAAAGCAAGACCAAATTATCCCGGTGGATCAGCTCCGGCTCGTCGACGTAGCCGAGCTTCGCTTCGATGTGCTGGGAAGGCGTTCGCAGGATCTTGCGGGTCTCTGCCGCGCTGTAGTTTGCCAGCCCTCTCGCGATCTCCCGCCCGTCGGGGTCGAGGCAGCTCACCACTTCGCCCCGCTCGAATTCGCCCGTCACCTGATACACGCCGATCGGCAGCAGGCTCTTGCCATCCTGCCGCAGGGCCTTGACCGCGCCTTCGTCCAGGCTCAGCCTGCCGCGCACCTGCAGGTGATCGGCCAGCCACTGCTTGCGCGCGGCGACGGTCATCGTCTGGGCCAGGAGCTCGGTGCCGATTGCCTCCCCCTCGGCGAGCCGCACCAGCACGTCCCGCTCGCGGCCCGAGGCGATGATGGTGTGCGCGCCGCTGCGCGCCGCGCGCTTCGCCGCGAGAACCTTGGTGAGCATGCCGCCGCTGCCGATATGGCTGCCCGTGCCGCCCGCCATCTCCTCCAGCGCCGGATCGCCGGCTTTTGCCTGGCGGACCAATTGCGCGTCCGGATGCCGGCGCGGGTCCCTGTCGTAGAGGCCCGGCTGGTCGGTGAGGATGACCAGCACGTCCGCCTCGATCAGATTCGTTACCAGCGCGCCGAGCGTGTCGTTGTCGCCGAAGCGGATCTCCTCGGTGGCGACGGTGTCGTTCTCGTTGATGACGGGTATGACGCTCAGTTCGAGCAAGGTGCGCAGCGTGGAGCGGGCGTTGAGGTAACGCCTTCGGTCGGCGAGATCCTCGTGCGTCAGGAGAATCTGCGCCGTGTGCAGGCTGAACCGGCGAAAGCAGGACTCGTATGCTTCGACCAGACCCATCTGGCCGACGGCCGCGGCAGCCTGCAACTCGTGCACCGCGCTGGGACGCCGCTTCCATCCGAGCCGCTGCATGCCTTCGGCGACCGCGCCGCTGGATACCAGCACCACCTGGCGATCGCGCTTTTTCAGCTCGGCGATCTGTTCCGCCCAGCGCGCCAGCGCGTCATGATCCAACCCCTGGCCGCCGTCGGTGACCAGGCTGCTGCCGACCTTGATGACGAAACGCCTGGCTTCCGCGGCGATGGATCGCATGGCGCAGGTCTCAGGCGGGATGAGGATCCGCTCCCGCGTCCGCCGGCAGTTCGGCCGCTTCACGAGGGAGGTTCTGCAGGTGCTCCACGATCGCCCAAGTCAGTTCGCGACAGCCTTCGCCGCTGAGTGCGGAAATGACGAAGACTCGTTCCGGCTTCGAAACCTCGCGCGCGTACGCGGCGACAAAGGCTTCCGTCCTTGTCCGCCGCTCCTGCTCCGGGACGAGGTCGATCTTGTTCAATACCAGCCAACGCGGCTTGCGATACAGCGCCTCGTCGTATTTGCGCAGTTCCTCCACGATGGCTCCGGCGTCGTGCACCGGGTCGGCGTTTTCGCCCGTTCCCACCACGTCCACCAGGTGCAGGAGCAGCCGGGTCCGCTGCAGGTGGCGCAGAAACTGGTGGCCCAGCCCCGCACCCGCCGCGGCGCCTTCGATCAGGCCGGGAATGTCGGCAACGACAAAACTGCGCAGGTCGTCGACGCGCACCACGCCCAGGCTGGGATGCAGCGTGGTGAACGGATAATCGGCGACCTTCGGGCGCGCGGCGGACACCGCGCGGATGAAGGTCGATTTGCCGGCATTCGGCAATCCAAGCAAGCCGACGTCGGCCAGCACCTTCAGCTCCAGCTTGAGGCGGCGGCTTTCGCCGCGGGTACCGGGCGTGCATTGGTGTGGCGCCCGATTCACGCTGGACTTGAAATGGATGTTGCCGAGCCCGCCCTGGCCGCCCGTCGCGACGAGCGCCGTCTGGCCGTCCCGTACCAGATCCACGATCACTTCTCCGCTGTCGAGGTCGCTCACTACGGTGCCTACCGGCATGCGCAGGTACACGTCGTCCGCGGCCTTGCCATAGCAGTCCTTGCCCTGGCCGTTTTCTCCGTTCCGGGCGCGATGGATGCGGTCGAATCGATATTCGACCAGCGTGTTGACGTTGCGGTCCGCCACGGCATAGATGCTTCCGCCTCTGCCGCCGTCGCCGCCGCTGGGGCCGCCGCGCGGCACATACTTCTCGCGCCGGAACGCGACGATGCCGTCCCCGCCCTTGCCGGCGTGCACTTCAATGATCGCTTCATCGATGAATTTCATCGTCGGGTTAATCTAACCACAGAGATACAGAGCCACAGAGAAAATCAAAAAAATGAGTTAACCACCAAGACACGAAGGCACCAAGAAAGGCTAAACGCGGATTGTGATTTCCTTGGTGTCTTGGTGCCTTGGTGGTTCGTTCTCGTAGTGACTCCTCTCTGTGCCTCTGTGCCTCTGTGGTGAAAAGGCTCTCGAAACAAAAAAGCCCTGTCGGCGACGACAGGGCTTTGCTGTTGGTTTCGTTTGCCTCAGGCCGGGACGACGCTGACCGTCTTCTTGTTCTGCGGGCCCTTGAGGCGGAACACCACGCGCCCGTCGATCTTGGCGAACAGCGTGTGGTCTTTGCCCATGCCGACATTCTCGCCGGGATGGACCTGGGTGCCGCGTTGACGCACGATGATGCTGCCGGCCGGGATGACCTGGCCTCCGAAGCGCTTTACACCCAGGCGCTTCGACTGCGAGTCGCGGCCGTTGCGCGAGCTGCCGCCTGCTTTCTTGTGTGCCATATCGAGTCTCCTTATGCCGAGATCTTGTCGATCTGGATCTCGGTGTAATTCTGGCGGTGTCCTTGCTGCCGCTTCGAATACTTGCGCCGGCGCAACTTGAAGATGCGCACTTTGTCGCCGCGGCCCTGCGCAACGACGGTCGCTTCGACCTTCGCTCCCGACACGAGCGGGGTGCCGATCGCAACCTTTTCCCCGTCCGCCACCATCAGTACCTGATCGATGACCACGTGGCTGCCGACCTCGGCAGGCAGTTGTTCCACCTTGACTTTTTCTCCGGACGACACACGGTATTGCTTGCCGCCGGTTTTGATGACCGCGTACATGATCGAGTTCCTGGGAGGCTCTCGGGAAAGCGGCGCATACTACATAAAAAGAACACCTTAGGCAAGGCGCTCCGGGAACGTCGCGCGCGCGGCCGGCGTCCTTGACACTGCGCATGCCCGATTTCTACCATCGCGCCTTTTCCCGCGACCACCGTGACCCCCGAGAACATCACCAGTCTCATCGCCGACGACATGCGCGCGGTGGATGCGGTCATCCGAGAACGCCTGCATTCCGACGTCGTGCTGATCCGGCAGGTCGCCGAGTACATCATCGGCAGCGGCGGCAAGCGGCTGCGTCCGGCGCTGGTCGTCCTCGCGGCCGGCGCATGCGGCTACCGCGGGACCGCTCACCACCAGCTTGCGGCGGTGATCGAGTTCATCCATACCGCCACGCTCCTGCACGACGACGTGGTCGATGATTCCGCGATGCGGCGCGGACGCGCCACCGCCAACGCGACCTTCGGCAACCCGGCGTCCGTGCTGGTCGGCGACTTCCTGTATTCGCGTGCCTTCCAGATGATGGTGGAGATTCAGAGCATGAGGGTGATGCAGGTGCTGGCGGAGGCGACGAACACCATTGCCGAAGGCGAAGTGTTGCAGCTTCTCAATGTCGGCAATCCCGAGGTCGGCGAGCAGGACTACCTGCGCGTGATCCGCTCGAAAACCGCGAAGCTCTTCGAGGCCGCGGGCAGGCTCGGCGCGATCCTTGCCGGCAGCGCGCGCGGCGTCGAGGATGCGCTCGGCGCCTACGGCATGCACCTGGGCACCGCTTTCCAGGTGGTGGACGACGTTCTCGATTACTCGGGAGATCTCGCACAGACCGGCAAGAACCTGGGCGACGATCTCGCCGAAGGCAAAGTGACTCTTCCTCTTATATATGCCATGCGCAACGGCTCGCCGCACCAGCGCGGGCTGATCGAGGCCGCGATCGCGCACGGCGGGCGCGCCGAGTTCGGGCCGGTACTCCAGGCTGTCCGCGACTGCGGCGCGCTCGACTACGCCCGCGACCAGGCGAGAAGCGAATCGCAGCGCGCGGCACAGCATCTGGCGTCGCTGCCGCGTTCAAACTACAAGGAGAGTCTGTTAGAATTGGCGGCCTTTGCGGCGAGCCGCAACTACTGATGCAACCGAGTCTGTCCGAAACGGGGTGTAGCTCAGCCTGGTAGAGTACTGCGTTCGGGACGCAGGTGTCGCTGGTTCGAATCCAGTCACCCCGACCAATCCTCATCGATCCTGGGTGGTGAAGAGCGCGTGGCCAAGTTCCTTCTTCTCATCGCCGTCTTCATCATCGTCTATCTGGTCATTCGCAGCGCGCGCGGCGGGGCGCAGAGCGGTCGGGCGCAGGCGCCGCCCGCGGGCCAGCCTGAAGACATGGTCCGCTGCAAGGTCTGCGGCGTTCACCTGCCGAGAAGCGAAGGCATCCTGTCGCGCGGCGAGTTCTATTGCAGCCAGGAGCATCTTCGGCTTGCAAGCAAGGGGCCGTCTTCGCGCTGAGGCGCCCGGCGAGGCTCTTGAAAGGGGCGCACGTGCCGCTTTCCACGGAGACAACCGTCAGCGGTAAGGAATACAGCGAGGCATTCTGGCGCTCGCTGCTCTACTTCAACATCTACCGCGTCATCGTTGCGCTGGTTCTGTTCGGCGCGGTGAACTGGCTCGGGGAGAACACGCCGTTCGGCTCCTACCACCGGACGCTGTTCCTCTACACCGACTATGCATACCTCGCCTTCGCGCTGTCGTCGTTCGCGATAATCCTGTCGCGCAGGATCGCGTTCAATCTCCTGCTCGCCGCCTCGGTCCTGACCGACATCGTCGCTGTCGTGCTGATGATGTACGCAAGCGGGGGCGTTCCAAGCGGACTTGGGCTTCTGCTGCTCGCGTCTCTAGCCGCCGCGGGTCTCATGAGCCGCGGCCGGCTTACGCTTTTTTTCGCCGCCGCCGCCACGCTCGCCGTGCTCGGCGAGCATTCCTACGAAGTCCTGTTCCTGTTCGGAAGCTTCGCGCTGTTCGTTCAGGCCGGGCTGCTGAGTATCGCGTTCTTCGCCACCGCCTGGCTCGCGCACACGATCGCCAAACGCGCGGTGGCGATCGAAGCGATTGCCGCGCAGCGCGAAGTGGATCTCGCCAGCATGGCGCAGGTCAACCAGCTCATCATCCAGGACATGCAGGACGGCGTCTTGGTGGTGGACGAGCGCGGCGCGATCCGCCAGATCAATTCCCGGGCCGAAGAGATCCTTGGGCCGGTTTCGCTTGCCGGCGGCGACGTGATGCTGCACGACTACGCTCCGCTGCTCGCGGCTCGCCTGGAGCAATGGCGCCGGGATCCGGACACCCGCTTCGACCCGCTGCGCACCGTCGTCGGCCGCAAGGCGACCTCCGCGCGTTTCATGCCGGTGGGCGTGGCGCGCAACGTCGGGGTGGTCATCTTTCTGGAAGACATTTCCCGCGTCCAGCGGCAGGCGCAACAGCTCAAACTGGCTTCGCTCGGGCGGCTCACGGCAAACATCGCCCACGAGATCCGCAACCCCCTCTCGGCGATCAACCACGCGACCGAGCTGCTGCTGGAAGATACCGGCAGGCGCGCCTCGCAGCTGCGCCTGCTGCAGATCATTCACGACAACGCCAAGCGCCTGGATCGCATGGTGCAGGACGTACTCAAGCTCAACCGGCGCGACCAGGCGCTGCGCGAGAGCTTCGACCTCGAGGACTATCTGCGGACCTTTGCCTCGCAGTTCTGCGAGATCGAGAAGCTGCCGCAGGAGCTGATCGCGATCGATCTGCAGTCCCGGCCGCTCGTCAGCTTCGACCGCAGCCATCTGAACCAGGTCATGTGGAACCTGTGCCGAAACGCGCTACGCTACTGCCAGCGCCGGCCCGGGAGCATCACGCTCGGCGTGCGCGCCGGCCCGCGTGCCGGTACCATAGAACTGAGCGTGATCGATGACGGGCCGGGCGTGGCGGAGGCGCTGCGCGGCCACCTGTTCGAGCCCTTCTTTACCACCGCATCGGCCGGCACCGGTCTGGGTTTGTATATTGCCAGGGAGATCTGTGAAGCCAACGGCGCCACGCTCGACTATGTCGAGCGGCCAACCGGCGCCCAGTTCGGCATAATCTGCAAAGGAGCGGGAGCGTGAAACGCAGAGAACAGCCCGGCACGCGCGCCGCGCGGTCGGTGCTCATCGTCGACGACGAAGAGGACATCCTCGAGCTGCTGGAACTGACCCTGCTCAAGATGGGCTTGGACGTCGAGCGCGCCTCCTCGGTGAAACAGGCGATCGAGAGGGTCCAGGCCGGGCAGTTCGATCTGTGCCTGACCGACATGCGGCTGCCGGACGGCGACGGCCTGGAGCTGCTGAACTACATCGCCGAAAACGACCGCGACCTGCCGGTCGCGGTGATTACCGCGCACGGCAACACCGAAAACGCGGTCGCCGCGCTGAAGGCGGGCGCATTCGACTACCTCGCCAAACCGGTCTCCCTCGAACAGTTGCGCGCGCTCGTCAAGTCGGCGTTGAGTCTTCCGCAGACCGGCGCGGCGCCCAAACCGGCCGCCGGGCAGGCGCTGCTGGGCGAATCCGGGGCGATGCAGCAGGTCCGGGATCTCATCGAGAAACTGGCGCGCTCGGAAGCGCCGGTGCACGTGAGCGGCGAGTCGGGCAGCGGCAAGGAGCTTGCCGCCCGGCTCATCCATCAGATGAGCGCCCGCCGCGACAAGCCGTTCGTTCCGGTCAATTGCGGTGCGATTCCGGAGAACCTGATGGAGTCGGAATTCTTCGGCTACCGGAAAGGCGCATTCACGGGCGCCGATGCCGACCGGGACGGCTTCTTCCAGGCCGCCAACGGCGGCACCCTGTTTCTGGACGAGGTGGCGGATCTTCCGCTCTCGATGCAGGTCAAGCTGCTGCGCTCGATCCAGGAAAAGAAGGTGCGCAAGGTCGGCTCCACCCAGGAAGAGCCGGTGGACGTGCGCATCATCAGCGCCACGCACCAGAAACTCGCCGAGTGCGTCGAAGCGGGCAAGTTCCGGCACGACCTGTACTACCGGCTCAACGTCATCGAGCTGCGCATGCCCTCGCTGCGAGAACGCCGGGAGGACATTCCGCTGTTCGTCGACGCCATTCTTGAACGCATGGCCACCGCCGCGGGCGTGAAGAAACCGGAGGTCGCGCCGGAGGCGATGGAGGAGCTCACCCGCTACGATTTTCCCGGCAACGTTCGCGAGCTGGAAAACATTCTCGAGCGCGCGCTCGCGTTGTCCAGCGGTGGACGGGTGACGGCGGATGATCTGCAGCTCAACCCGCCCGCGGAACCGGGCGCCGCGCCCACGGCGTCCCCCGACGGCAAGTATCCCCTGCAGGATTATCTGGACCGGGTGGAGAAAGAGGCCATTCTCGAGGCGCTGGAGAAGACGCGATTCAACCGGACCGCTGCGGCCAAGCTGCTCGGCATCACGTTCCGCTCCATGCGCTACCGCATGGAGCGGTTGGGAATCAATTGAGGGAACACGGGCGAGGGGCGAGGGGCGAAGCCGGCTGGGAGATCGATGCTTCTGGCTTGCTTGCAGCGGCGCGCTTCATCTACTCGCCCAATTTCGACCCGCGTCCGGAAGGATCGAGCGTCGAGCTCGTGGTCGTGCACAACATCAGCCTTCCGCCCGGCGAATTCGGCGGCGAAGGCGTAATCGAGCTGTTCACCAATCGCCTGGACCCCGATGCGCATCCGTACTACCGCGAGGTCGCGGGGCTCAAGGTTTCCCCCCATTTCCTGATTCGCCGCGGCGGCGAGCTGATCCAGTTCGTGCCCTGCGGCAGTCGTGCCTGGCACGCCGGCCAGTCGGAATGGCGGGGGCGCGGCCGCTGCAACGACTTTTCGATCGGCATAGAGCTGGAAGGGTCCGACGCCATCCCGTTCACCGATGCCCAGTACGATGCGCTGACAAGGCTTGCGCGCGCGCTCCGCTCCCGGTATCCGATCGTCGATTGGGCCGGGCACTCCGACATCGCGCGGCCGGCGGGGCGCAAGACCGACCCCGGGCCGCACTTCGACTGGGCGCGGTTTCGGCGAATGATTGCCTGAACCACAGAGGCACAGAGACACAGAGAAAGAAAGGCGAAACGGGAAAAAGGGAACGGGTCCCATCTCGGCTGGAGCGGTCATACCCGGCCATTTCGGACACCAGTTTGCCAATGCTGTATTGGTATTTCTCTGTGTCTCTGTGGTGAGACTCCGGCTTGAAGATCTTCTACACCGACCGCTTCGTGCTGCCGCTTCCGCCCGGGCACCGCTTCCCGATGGCGAAGTACTCGATGCTGCGGGAGCGGGTGGAAGCAGCCGGACTGTCCGGCGGGGAACCGCTGTGCATCCCTCACGCGGCGACCGACGAGGAGATTTTGCGCGCGCACGATGCCGCTTACTTGCGGCGGGTCGCCGCCGGCGCGCTGGATGAAACCGAGATCCGCCGCATCGGCTTTCCCTGGACGCCGCAGATGGTGGAACGCTCGCGCCGCTCGGCGGGCGCCACGATCGAGGCCTGCCGCGCGGCGCTGGAAGAGGCAGTGGCCGTGAACCTGGCAGGTGGCACGCACCATGCATTCCGCGATCATGGCGCCGGCTTCTGCGTGTTCAACGACGCCGCGATCGCCGCGCTGGCAATGCTGGCGGAAGGACGGGCAGGCAGGGCGGTGATCATCGACTGCGACGTGCACCAGGGCGACGGCACGGCCGCCATCCTGGCGGACGAACCCGGCGTGTTCACCTTTTCCATTCACGCCGCCAGGAACTTCCCGTTCCGCAAACAGGCGAGCGACCTCGACATCGAGCTGGCCGACGGCACCGGCGACGAGGAATACCTCGGCGCGCTGCAAAACGGCGTGTGCCGCGCGCTGTCTGCCGCGCAGCCCGATCTGGCGATCTATCTCGCCGGCGCGGACCCGTACCAGGCGGATCGCCTCGGCCGACTGGCTGTATCCCGCGAGGCGCTGGCGGCGCGCGACCGCATCGTGCTCGAACTCTGCGGCGACGCCGGCGTAGGGGTCGCGATTGCGATGGCCGGCGGCTATGCGCAGCGCATCGAAGACACCGTCGAGATCCATTTCAATACCGTGCGCGCCGCGGCCGCGCGCCACGAAAGCGCGCGACCGCGCACCGTTTCCGCGCAGCCCTGATC
Source organism: Burkholderiales bacterium (assembly GCA_035651315.1). Taxonomy (GTDB): domain Bacteria; phylum Pseudomonadota; class Gammaproteobacteria; order Burkholderiales; family Eutrophovitaceae; genus DASRFY01. The sequence continues at coordinate 2,386 of DASRFY010000098.1, read as the reverse complement.
GGCAGGATACGACCCGGCACGCCGTCCATCGGCGCGCTTCGACGCGCGTTCCGGTTCATCGCGCGCGCAGCGGCCGCAAAAGGCAAAAACTCCTTGACAGAGAGGAGCGTACTACTAGAATTAGTGCGTATTCCTGCGCCGGACACAATATCTAGTGGTGAGAAACGATCGTTCGGGGAGCGATTGTCACCGCTGGGCGACAGCAAGAGTCGAGGGAGACAATATGCAAGTAACCGCCAGCGTTTCTTCGTCCTCCGTTGTGAGCGCCTACCTTGCAGACGATGCGGCCGCACAGGAGCAGCGGTATGCGCAATACAAGGTCATACGCCGCAACGGTGCGGTGGTGGGATTCGAACCGACGAAGATCACGGTGGCCATGACCAAGGCGTTCATCGCCGTCAACGGCGGCCAGGGTGCGGCTTCCGCGCGCGTACGTGAACTGGTCGCCCGGCTTACCGGCAACGTCGTGCAGGCGCTCATGCGCCGGCAGCCCGCCGGGGGCACCTTCCACATCGAGGATATCCAGGACCAGGTCGAGCTGGCGTTGATGCGCGGCGGAGAGCACGAGGTCGCGCGCGCCTACGTGCTCTACCGCGAGGAGCGGGCCCGCGAGCGCGCCAGGCAGAAGGAGGCGCAGGGCGCCGGCGCCCCGCAGCTCGCCATCAACGTGGTCGAGAACGGCGTGGCCAGCTCGCTCGATCTCGCCGCGCTCGCGTCCCTGATCAAGGATTCCTGCGAGGGCCTCGGCCGGGCGGTCGACGCCAATCTCATCCAGCAGCTCACGCTGCGCGACCTGTACGACGGCGTTCCGATGGAGGAGGTACGCAAGAGCGTCATTCTGGCCGCCCGGTCCCTGATCGAGAAGGACCCCGCCTACAGCTATGTCACCGCGCGCCTGCTGCTCAATAGTGTCCGCCACGAGGTCCTGGGCGAGGAGGCAAGCCAGGCCGCAATGCGGACTCGCTATGCCGAATATTTCCCCGGATTCGTCGAGAAGGGGATCGAGGCGGGGCTGCTCGACGAGCGCCTGGCCCGCTTCGATCTGCGATCGTTGGGTGCCGCGCTGGACGCGCACCGCGACCTGAAGTTCGGTTACTTGGGCCTGCAAACGCTCTATGACCGTTATTTCCTGCACGTGCACGGTCGGCGTATTGAGCTCCCCCAGGCCTTTTTTATGCGTGTCGCCATGGGCCTCGCGATCAACGAGGTCGAGCGGGAGGCTCGGGCGATCGAGTTCTACAACGTGCTGTCGAACTTCGACTTCATGAGCTCGACCCCGACGCTGTTCAACGCCGGAACGGTGCGCTCGCAGCTTTCGAGCTGCTACCTGACCACCGTGTCCGACGACCTCGACGGCATCTACGAGGCGATCAAGGAAAACGCGCTGCTGTCGAAGTTCGCCGGCGGCTTGGGCAACGATTGGACGCCGGTGCGCGCGCTGGGCTCGCACATCAGGGGCACCAACGGCAAGTCGCAGGGCGTGGTGCCGTTCCTGAAGGTGGTCAACGACACCGCTGTCGCCGTCAACCAGGGCGGCAAGCGCAAGGGCGCGGTGTGCGCCTATCTCGAGACCTGGCACCTGGACATCGAGGAGTTCCTGGAGCTGCGCAAGAACACCGGCGACGATCGCCGCCGCACCCACGACATGAACACCGCCAACTGGATCCCGGATCTGTTCATGAAGCGGGTGACGGAGGGCGGCGACTGGACGCTGTTCTCGCCCTCGGACGTGCCCGACCTGCACGACAGATATGGCAAGGCCTTCGAGAAGGCCTACCTCGAGTACGAGCAGAAGGCGGCTCGCGGGGAGCTGAAGCTCTACAAGAGGATCCCGGCATTGTCGCTGTGGCGCAAGATGCTCACCATGCTGTTCGAGACCGGGCATCCGTGGATCGCCTTCAAGGACCCGTGCAACATCCGCAGCCCGCAAAGCCACGCCGGCGTGGTGCACAGCTCCAACCTGTGCACGGAGATCACGCTCAATACCTCGGATACCGAGATCGCGGTGTGCAACCTCGGCTCCGTGAACCTGGTCGCCCACATGAAGGGCGGCAAGCTCGACCACGAAAAGCTCAAGCAGACCGTGTCGACCGCGATGCGGATGCTCGACAACGTCATCGACATCAACTACTACACGGTCAACAAGGCGCGCAACTCCAACCTCAAGCACCGGCCGGTGGGACTGGGGATCATGGGGTTCCAGGACTGCCTGCACGAGATGCGGGTGCCCTACGCGTCCAGGGAGGCGGTGGAATTCGCCGACCGGTCGATGGAGACGGTGTGCTACTACGCCTACTGGGCGTCCACCGAGCTGGCCGAGGAGCGCGGCCGCTACTCTACCTTCGACGGCTCGCTTTGGTCGAAGGGCGTCCTGCCGCAGGATTCG
>DASRFY010000097.1:0-4480 GCA_035651315.1 Burkholderiales bacterium | reverse complement strand
CTCGATCGCGTTCTTCACCGTCGCCGCCCGCGCGCAGGCGTACGCGAACTCGCGCTTGCGACGTTCCGGCGCGAGAAAATCGTTCAGCTCCTCGTAAAAGCGAAACCGGGCCAAAGCCATACCGACCTCGATGCCGATTCTATTCCCGTGCACCGTCTGCGGTGCTGCCGCGTTAGTAGCGGTGACACTCCTTGAACCGTATTTCCCGCTCATTGTCAGACCCGATGCAAATGTCCGAAACGCTTCGCAGCCTGCTCGCCGGATTCGTGGACGCGGCGCGCAGCCTCTTTGCCGGAGAAGAGGAGCGCGACGCGGCCGCGGCAGTCCGGCTCGCGGCCGCCACGCTGCTCGCCGAAATGGCCCGAGTCGACGGCAAGGTGACGCAGGCGGATCTGCGCGCCGCGCGCGACGCGCTCTGTACGATGTTCGCGCTTTCGGCGGACGGCGCACAGGCGCTGATCGAACGCGCCGGACGGACGGAAAACCGCCCCACCTCCTACTTCCCCGCCGTTTCCGTGCTCAATCGCCACCTGTCCGCCGAGCAGAAGGTGCAGTTCGTCGAGCAGTTGTGGCGGGTCGCGAACGCAGACCGCGAAATCGACGTCTACGAGGACCACCTGGTGCGCAAGATCGCCGACCTGCTGTACGTGCCGCACGCCGACTTCATCTCCTCGAAACTGCGCGTCAAGCGCGCCGGGTAATCTTCCGTCTCGCGCTGAATCCCGGCACGGGAGAGGAAGTTCCACTCGGCGCACGCGCTGAAACGCGCGGGACCTCGGCGGCGTGAACGAGACCATCCTGGCCGGCCTGGCGGCAAAGGCGGCGCCCCGCTTGCCTCGCGGTGGAGCCCGCCGGCTGCGCGATCGCTGCAAAGCAGGTCATAATTCGGCGCGTCGTCCCCGCCGCACCGAACCGAACCCGATGCCGATCCGCCTCACACGCCTGCTGCCGCTCGCCGCGGCCGCGCTGCTCTCCGCGCTCCCCGTGACCGTTGCCGTGGCGGCAGCCTGCCTGCAGCCGGGTCGCTGGAGCGTGCCGGCGAGCCCTGCGCCGCGCCCGGCGCAAGCGGTCGACATCGCCGCAACCGCGCGGGATGCGCAGTTCGTGCTGCTGGGCGAGACCCACGACGACCCCGACCATCATCGCTGGCAGTTGCACACGCTCGGCATGCTGCTCGGCGTGCGCGGCAGCCTGGTCATCGGACTCGAGATGCTGCCGCGCCGCGCGCAGCCGGTCCTCGACCGCTGGGTTGCCGGCGAGATCGCCGACGGCGAGCTACTGCGCGCCACGGACTGGAATAAGGTGTGGGGCTACGATCCCGCGCTCTATCTGCCGATCCTGCACTTCGCGCGCCTGCAGCGCATCCCGCTGATCGCGCTCAACGTCGATCGCGAACTCGCGCACGAGGTCGGCGCGCGCGGCTGGGCGTCGATTCCCGCGGCGCGGCGCGAGGGCGTGGGCGATCCCGCGCCGGCCGTGCCCGCGTACCGCGACATGCTGCGCGAGACCTACGCCCGCCACGCCGCCGCGGCCGGGACGGCGGCCGACGGCGCCGCATTCGACCACTTCGTCGACGCGCAGTTGCTCTGGGACAGGGCTTTCGCCGAGGCGCTCGCCGCGGCGGCGGCGAAGTATCCCGGCGCGCTGATCGTCGGCATCGCCGGCAGCGGCCACCTGCGCGGCGGCTACGGAGTGCCGCATCAATTGCGCGCGCTCGGCGCGAAACAGCGCATCGCGGTGTGGTTGCCGCTGCCTGCGGATACGCCGTGCGAAGCGGTTGATGCGGGCAGCGCCGACGCGGTATTCGCGGTGCAGGACATGCGCGCCTTCGATCCCCCCAGGCTGGGCGTGGCGCTCGACGAGGAAGAACGGGGGCCCCGGGTGCGAGAAGTCGTCGCCGGCAGCGTCGCCGAACGCGCCGGGATGCGCGCCGGCGATCGTGTAGTGTCCGCAGCCGGCGTGCACGTGGCCAGCGCCGCCGAGCTGATTGCCGCGGTGAAGCGCCAGCCGCCGGGCACCTGGTTGCCGCTCACGGTGGAGCGCAGCGGCCGGGAAGTCGAGCTGGTCGCCAAATTTCCCGCCGCGCAACCATGAGAAAAACCCTCGCCGTGATCGGCGCGCTGCTGTGCGCCGATGCGGCCGCCGCCGTGCCGCAACTCGATCTCTCGGTCACCATGAATCCGCTGAAGCTGGAGTTTTCGGCGCAGGCCGACCTGTCGCTGGAGGCGGCGGAAAAATTCGACTTCTCGCTCGCGCCGGGCTTCGAAATCGACCGGATCGAAGTAGACGGCAACAGCGTGCCGGTGCGCCGGCTCGACAGCGCGCCAAGCCCGCGCTATGAGATCACGCTGTCCGGCCGGCTGGCGATGCATACGCTGCGCGTGGCCTACCACGGCAGGCTGGTTCCGCTGGAGCTCGCCGCGCTCAACCGGCGCGACGCGCAGCAGGCGCTGCCGCCGCTCGCCTCCAAGGACGGCAGCTTTCTGCCCGCCGGCAGCGGCTGGTATCCCGATCCGGGCGTTCCCTTCACCTGCCGGCTCTCGATCCGCACCCCGGCCGACCAGGTCGCGGTGATGCCGGGCACGCCGGGGAAGGAAGAGGTCCACGGCGGCGGACGCAACGCGGTTTTTTCCCTCCCGCAGCAGGTCGAGGGCGTCGATCTCATGGCGGGACCCTACATCGTCAAGGAAAAGGCGTTGACGATCGGCGACCCGCCGGTGCGGGTGCGGACGTATTTTCACCGCGAGTTGGCCGATCTCGCCGACCGCTATCTCGACGCGGCCGCGCGCTACATCGCGCGCTACTCGAAGCAGATCGGCGCCTACCCCTTCACCCATTTCAGCATCGTCTCCAGCCCGCTGCCTACCGGGTACGGCATGCCTTCGCTCACGTATCTCGGGCGCGACGTGCTCAAGCTTCCCTTCATCCTCGACACCTCGCTCGGGCACGAGGTGCTGCACAACTGGTGGGGCAACGGCGTGTTCGTCGACGCCTCGCACGGCAACTGGTCGGAGGGTCTCACCACTTTCATGGCCGACTACGCCTACAAGGAGGACGCCGGTCCCGACGCGGCGAAGGAGATGCGCTACGGCTGGCTGCGGGACTTCGCCGCGCTGGCGCCGAATACCGAACAGCCGCTCTCCGCGTTCCGCGCGCGCGATCACACTGCATCCGCCGCGGTGGGATACGGCAAGGCGGCGATGATGTTCTACGCGCTGCGCGGCCGCATCGGCGCGGACGCGTTCTCTTCCGCGCTGCGCGCATTCTGGCTGCAGCGCCAGTTCTCCACCGCCAGCTTCGACGACCTGCGCCGCGCGTTCGAGCAGGCCTCAGGCGGGCACCTCGCCGCCTTTTTCGATCAATGGCTCGATCAGACCGGCGCGCCGCAACTGAGCGTGACTTCGGCGACCTTCGACGGCTCGCAGCTTCACCTCCAGCTCGCGCAGAGCCTGCCCGAGCGCAGCGACCTGGTGCCGGTGCGCGCCTATTACGACGGGGGCACGGAAGACTTCTCGATCGCGACGAAGGGCGCGACGACCGAGGCCGCATTCGCCGCGCGTGCGCGCCCGACGTCGGTGGCGGTCGATCCGGACTTCACCGTCTGGCGCGCGCTCGCGCCATCCGAGGCGCCGCCCATCCTGCGCGACGCGGTGGCGGCGAAACGATTGCCCGTGCTCGTGCTCGACGAGGCGTTGAAACAGGCTGCCCTCGCGACGGCAAAGGCGTTGTCGGAGGGCGAGGTGCGCGCGGTGTCGCGGGATCGCGCGGCGAAGGAAAACTTCCTCATGGTCGCGGGGACCGCGGAGGCGGTAAATGCGTATCTGCGCGAGCGCGGCCTGCCGCCCCGGCCGGCGCAGGTCGCCGGCGGCGACGCGCAGTTCTGGATGGTCGACGACGCGACGAATCGCGTGCTCGTCGCCTCGTTGCCGCCCAAAATCGAGGACGCGCGGGGCGCGCTCGCCGCCGCCGCGCAGCGTCTGCCGCATCTCGCACGCTACAGCTGGGTGATGATGGAGGGCGGAAAGACGCTCGGGCGCGGGAACTGGCCGGCCGAATCGCCGCGCGTACCCGTCAAGTAAGACTCCGACGCGCGGCCGGGACCGGCTCCCCGGGTATGAGCGGCTTGCGCTGCTACCCCGCGAACCGTGGTTCAGGCACTCCCCGTACGCCAACATCCAGCATGAGGAGCGCGCCGTGCAGGGCGGAGCAGTGCCTGCAGGCATCACCTGCAGGTGCGACCCCGGAACGGCGCAGGCGCTCCGCATCGAAGCAACGGTGCTTGCCTATCCGGCAAACCGTGGTTCAGGCACTCCCCGTACGCCAACATCCAGCATGAGGAGCGCGCCGTGCAGGGCGGAGCAGTGCCTGCAGGCATCGCCTGCAGGTGCGACCCCGGAACGGCGCAGGCGCTCCGCATCGAAGCAACGGTGCTTGCCTATCCGGCAAACCGTGGTTCAGGCACTCCCCGTACGCCAACATC
>DASRFY010000096.1:0-7057 GCA_035651315.1 Burkholderiales bacterium | reverse complement strand
TTTGGAGGGACCGGGCGATTTTGACCGATGACCGCACCGCCTCCTCCTAGTGTAGGCCGGCTACACGTCGTCCTCGGCGTCTTGTCCTCGGTCAAAATCGCCACGGTCGCGCATGTGAGACTTGTGCAGAGCTTCCCTAGGACCGGATTCGTCTCACGCCTGCTTGGCCCAGGAGTCGCGCAGCGTCACGGTGCGGTTGAACGCCGGCGCGCCGGTCCTGGAATCGGCGTGATCGGCGACGAAATACCCGTGGCGCTCGAACTGGAAGCGCTCTTCGAGTTTGGCCTGCTGCAGCGACGGCTCCACGAACGCGGTGATCGTCTTTTTCGACTCCGGGTTCAGGTCGGCCAGAAATTCGCGCTCGGCGCCGGGATGCGCGACGCGGAACAGGCGATCATACATGCGCACCTCGGCCGAGCAGGTGTGTCTGGCCGACACCCAGTGGATGTTGCCCTTCACCTTGTATTTGTCCGCCCCGGCGGTGCCGGACCTGGAATCCGGGTACACCTCGCAGTGCACGGCGCTCACGTTGCCGGAGGCGTCCTTGTCGCAGCCTGTGCACCTGACGACGAAACCGTAGCGCAACCTGACTTCGTTTCCGGGATACAGGCGGAAGTAGCCCTTGGGCGGATTCTCCGTGAAGTCTTCGCGCTCGATCCACAATTCGCGCGTGAAGGGCATCGCGCGCTTGCCCCACTCCGGTTTTTGCGGATGGTTCGGCGCCTCGCAGCTCTCGTCCCTTTCCGCCGGCCAGTTGTCGACGACGAGCTTGAGCGGGTCCAGCACCGCCATCCGGCGCGGTGCGGATTCGTTCAGCACCTCGCGCATGCAGTCCTCGAGGACGCCGTAGTCGATCCAGGAATCGGCCTTGGACACGCCGATGCGCTCGGCGAACAGGCGGAAGCCTTCCGGGGTGTAGCCGCGGCGGCGCGCGCCGACGAGGGTGGGCATGCGCGGATCGTCCCAGCCCTCGACGTGCCCCTCCTCGACGAGCTGGATGAGCTTGCGCTTGGACAGCACGACGTAGCTGAGATTGAGGCGGGCGAACTCGATCTGCTGCGGCAGCGGGTCGCGCAAGATCCCGAAGTCGCGCAGCCGTTCGTTGATCCAGTTGTACAGCGGGCGGTGATCCTCGAACTCCAGCGTGCAGATCGAGTGCGTGATGTTCTCCAGCGCGTCCGACACGCCGTGGGTGAAGTCGTAGCTCGGGTAGATGCACCACTTGTCGCCGCTGCGGTGGTGGCGCGCATGGCGGATGCGATAGGCGACCGGGTCGCGCAGGTTGATGTTGGGCGAGGTCATGTCGATCTTTAGCCGCAGCACGTGCGCGCCGTCCGGATGCCTGCCGTCGCGCATTTCGCGGAACAGACGCAGGTTCTCGTCGACCTCGCGATCGCGGTACGGGCTGTTCCTGCCGGGCGCGGTCAGGGTGCCGCGGTGCTCGCGCATTTCGTCGGCGGGCAGCGAGTCGACGTAAGCGAGCCCGTGCTGGATGAACGCTTCCGCGAACCGGTACAGGTAATCGAAGTAATCCGACGCATAGTACAGATGCGGGCCCCAGTCGAAGCCGAGCCATCGCACGGCGTCCAGGATCGAATCGACGTATTCCGTCTCCTCGGTCACCGGGTTGGTGTCGTCGAAGCGCAAATGACACAGGCCGCCATAGTCTCTGGCGAGCCCGAAGTTCAGGCAGATCGACTTGGCATGCCCGATGTGCAGGTAGCCGTTCGGCTCGGGCGGGAAGCGGGTGCGGATGCGCGCCGGGTCTTGCGGCGCGCCGGCGTGGACTTCGGCGGGGCCCGGCCTGCCGCCCCAGGTGCGGGAGGCGTACTTTCCCCTGGCGAGATCGTCTTCGACGACGCTGCGGATGAAGTTGCTGACGGGCGCCGCGGCGCCGGGGTGATGGGCTGGCTTGTTCACGCTGGAAGGCTGGCGGTCGAAGGTTGGAAGGCGGGCATCGTGCGCGTACGAAGCAAAGTTTACCCTTGCCCGGCCGCGCGTAGCGACCCTTGCCGCCCGCCGCCGTGGAATCAACGGCCGTCTGCGACGCTGCGCGACGTGTCCCCGCCGCCCTGCAACGCCGCCGAGCGCATGCCGCCGGATTCGGCGCGCACTGCAGTCGAATCCCCACCCGCCGGAAAAGCCCGGGAGTCGAGCGTGGCGCCTTCGGATAGGGCGAGAAAGGAAAACAGCACGGCGTGAAAGCGGTCGGTCGCCTCGAGGTGGGGAATGTGGCCGACGTCGTCGATCACCACCACGTTGCAATGGGGCATGGCGGAGGCGGCGGCGCGCGCCAGTTCCGGCATGTGGCCCATCGTCTCCCTCACCTGCGGGGACACGCGATTGCGACCGAGCGCAGTACGGTCGCGGCTGCCGACCACGATCAGCGTGCGCTGTCTGATCTGCGGCAGCTCATAGAGCACCGGCTGCTCGTAGGCCATGGTGTACGTGTTGGCGGCGACGCGATGCAGGCGCTCCGCCTCCGGGCCGAGCATCCAGCGCCAGGCGACGTCGGCGTAGATCTGGAAACGATCGTCCCAGCGGGTGAAGTAGGCGCGGAAGAAGCGATCGATGGATGCCCTGGTCTGCGCGCGCGACTCCGCGGCGAGCTGCTCGCGGGAGGCGTACGGCACCATGAGCCGGTAGTCCTCCAGGCCGATCGGGTCCTCCAGCACCAGCCGGTCCACCGCGCCGGGATACATCAGCGCGAAACGCACCGCGAGCATTCCGCCCATCGAGTGCGCGATCAGGTCGACTTTCTCCACCCCGAGCGAGTCGAGCAGGCGCTTGTTTTCGCGCGCGAGCCCATGGAAGGACAAGGGCTGGTCCGGCTTCGAGGACTTGCCGAAACCGATCTGGTCCGGGACCACCACGCGCCAACCCGCCGAGGACAGAAAATCGATCGTGTCCTTCCAGTAGGCGCCGAAGAAGTTCCGGCCGTGCAGCAGCAGCGCGGTGCGGCCGTTGGGCTTGCCGGTGGGCGCGACGTCCATGTAGGCCATCGCCACCCGCTCGCCTTCCATTTCCAGCGGTAGGTAACGGACTTCGTGCGGATAGGGGAAACCTTCGAGGCCGAGCCCGAGCGGCTCGAGGGTGTCGTCGGCGTGCGCCGCGAGCGCGACGGCGCAGAGCAAGGCGGGAACGAAGCGAAGCATGGTCGATTCCTCCGGTTTCGGTATCGGAGTGTAAATCCGATCCGGAGTTCTCCCGGGCGACGTTCGAGCGCGAAGCGCTCCGCGCGAGCCGCGTAAGCCGCTGCGGGATGCCGGCCAACGGCACGGGCGGCGATTGCGGCGGATGGACAATACTAACGAATTTCGATATCGTGATTTGATATATGAGGCGTAGGGTCTTGCTGCCGGGCCTTCTCGCGGCGATTGCGATCGCGCTTGCCGCGGCGAGCGCCTGCCTGCCGTTCCTGCCAGGGGAGGTGGCGCTCGCCCGCGCGATCCAAGCGGCGCCACGCAAGAGCCGGTAATGCGGCGAGACTGCCGCGACAGAGCGGGAACAAGGAGGTGGCGGATGGGATTCGAATTCACCCAGGTGCGCGCACCGGCGGCACGGCAAATGGCGCTCTGGTGCGCGGCACTGGTCGCGCTCGCCGTCCATGCGACCGACGGTGCGGCGGAACAGGATGCGAACGCCAGGCTGTCCGCGCTGGAAGCTACGGCGCCAGGTCTGGGCGAAACCATGGCCGGCATTCAGCTGCACATGGCGAAACTGTACTTCGCGGCGAAGGTCGGCAACCGGCGACTCGCGCATTACGAGATGGACGAGATCCGGGAAAACCTCGAGCGGGCGGTGCTCCAGCGCCCGGTCGAGGAGAACGGCTTGCGGCTGAAGCCGCTGGCGCAGGCGCTCGAAACCGGACCGCTGGCAAGGCTGGAACAAGCAATCGACGGCGGGCAGCAGGCGAGCATAGCCCACGCCTATCGGGATGCCATCAGGGACTGCAACGCCTGTCACGCGGCGACCGGCCACGACTTCATCGTGATCACGATGCCGAAGGCGTTCCCGGTCCCGAATCAGCGCTGGACACCGTAGCGCAACGCCCATGAGACGGCAGGCCGCCAAGGCAGCTGCGGGGCGCAACCGGGGCGCTTCGACCCCCGACGACCGCAACGAGCTGCTCGGCGGCCTGATCCGCATGCACATCCTGCATCACGCGGCGGAGGGGCCGATCTACGGCTTGTGGATCATCGAAGAACTTCGCCGTCACGGCTACCGGCTCAGTCCGGGAACCGCCTATCCGATCCTGCACGGCATGGAACGGCGCGGCTATCTGCGTTCGCGCAGCGAGCGCGACGGGCGCCGCATTCGCCGCTTCTATCGGGCGACGCCGCGGGGACGCGCAGTGCTGGCGCAGGCCAAGGCGAGGCTGCGCGAGCTGTTCGGCGAACTGTTTGCCAGCGAATGAAGGGACGCCCTGAAAATCGGTCGCCAGGCCGGGATCGGACAGTCTGCGAAAGGACGGGGAACATGCGCGACATTGCCACGCTATCGATCGTTTTGATTGCGGCGGCCTGCTTTTCGACGGCCGCATCCGCCGCGCAGGCGGGGGCAGAAGCAGAGGTCGAAGAAACGCTGCAGGCCTATGAGGCGGCCTGGAGCCGGCACGACGCGGCCGCGATCGCCTCTTTCTTCTACGAGCCAGCGCTGCGCGTCGGGCGTGCCGGGCCGGTCGTGCGGCCCACCCGCGCCGACCAGGAAGCGTTCTTCTCCGGCTTTCTTCCGGGTCTCGTACAGCGCGGCTACGAGCGCAGCCGCTGGGAAGAGCTCAACGTTCATCTGCTCGATGCGCAGACCGCGATCGCGAGCGGGATCGTCGTGCGTTACCGGAAAGACGGCAGCGATCTGGAGCGCGTCGCGGTGAGCTACGGACTGCGCAAGACAGAGCGGGGCTGGAAGATCTTTCTTTCCGACACCCATGCGCCGGACACGGTGATGCGTTTCCGCTGACCGCCATGCCGCAGGATTCGCCCGTCGCCGGCTCGATGCGGGGATCCGCCGGCGAAGTCTTCTGGACGTTTCTCAGGCTCGGGCTGACCGCTTTCGGCGGGCCGGTGGCGCATCTCGGCTATTTTCGCGAAGAGTTCGTGGCGCGCAGACGCTGGATGGACGAGCGGACCTACGCCGACCTGGTCGCACTCTGCCAGCTCCTTCCCGGCCCGGCGAGCAGCCAGGCGGGCATCGCGATCGGGCTCAGCCGCGCCGGGCTGCCGGGCGGCGTCGCGGCATGGGCTGGGTTCACATTGCCTTCGGCCATCGCGCTGACCGTGTTCGCCCTGCTGTTGCGAGGACTGGGCGTGTCGCGGGATGCGGGCTGGCTGCACGGACTCAAGATCGTCGCGGTGGCGGTGGTCGCGCAGGCGGTCTGGTCGATGGGACGCAATCTGTGTCCGGATGCGCCGCGCGCGAGCCTCGCGGTGCTCGCCGCCGTCGCCGTGCTGCTGTTCCCCGGCGCGGGTGTGCAGCTTGCGGTGATCGCAGCGGGCGCAGTCGCGGGCGCGTTCTGGCTGCGCCTTCCCGCCTCGATTCCGGAAAGTCCGCTTGCCGGCGGCGTGTCGCGCAGGACGGCGATCGGCGCCTGGCTGCTGTTCTTCCTGCTGCTGGGCGGCTTGCCGATCCTCGCGCGCGCCACGGGCAGCAACTCGCTCGCGGTGTTCGATGCCTTCTATCGCGCGGGCGCGCTGGTTTTCGGCGGCGGCCACGTGGTGCTGCCCCTGCTGCAGGCGGAGGTGGTGTCCCCGGGCTGGATCGGCAACAGCGAATTTCTCGCCGGCTACGGCGCCGCGCAAGCGGTGCCCGGTCCGTTGTTCACGTTCGCTGCGTATCTCGGCGCGGTGCTCGGCGGAGTGGGCGGCGCGGCGTGGTGCACGGTGGCGATCTTTCTGCCCGCCTTTCTGCTGGTGCTCGGCGCGCTGCCGTTCTGGGAGGGGCTGCGCGGGCATCCCCACGCCCGCTCGGCGCTGGCTGGCGTGAATGCGGCGGTGGTGGGTGTGCTGCTCGCCGCCCTCTACCATCCGGTGTTCACGAGCGCGGTGCGGGCGCCGTCCGACCTCGCGCTCGCGCTGGCGGCGTTCGCCTCGCTCGTATTCTGGAAGGTCAGTCCGCTGCCGGTCGTCGTGGCCGGCGCGATCGGCGGCGCGATGCTCGCCTGGTTCTGAGCGCCGCTCGGGTGGCGAGCTGCTGCGAGAACAACGCCACGGCCGCACCGGACACGGCTCGCGGAGAAAGGCCCGCCAAACGCCGGGACGCAAGGCAGGCTCAACAGCGTCGCGTCCGTCGTTTATCTTCGCGCTCGATGGCGCTCATTGTTTGCGTTTATCGAGGAACATCCGCATGGCCGTTTGCGGCTCTCCGCTCGCGTATGCTTCCTTCTGGGCGGCGATGGCGGTATCCAGCGCAGTGTCGAAGCCGGGCCGAATCCGTGCGCGCAGCCGCTGCTTGGTGAGCCGCAGCGCGGTCGGCGGAAGCTTCGCCAGCTCGCCCGCGAGCGCGAGCGTGGCGTCGAGAACCTGTTCGCGCGGCACCAGGCGGTTGATGAGTCCGAGCCGGTAGGCGCGTTCCCCCGAGATCAGCTCGCCGGTCAAGGAGAGTTCCGCGAGCGGGCCGTGGCCCAGAAAGAAGCTCATGAGCTGGGTGCCGACGATGGAGGCAAGCCCGGCGCGGACCTCCGGCTGGCCGATCCTGGCCTCCGGAAAACCCACTCGCAGGTCGCAGCACAACCCGAGCTGGAACCCTGCGCCCGCGGCCACGCCGTTGAAGGCGGCGATCGCGGGCTTGTCGAGGTCGATCACCGCGCGATACATGGCGTGCGCGGCAGTGAGCCAGGCTTCGATGTCTTGCGGGCCGTAGCCGGCAGCTTCACCGAGATCCTGGCCGGAGCAGAATGCGCGCTCGCCTGCACCGGTAATCACCACGGCGCGCACGCCGTCGTCGTCGTTGATCGCTTCCATCGCATCGATCAAGCGGCCGCGCAGCTCGCCGTTGATGGCGTTGAGCGATCCGGGACGGTTGAGCGTGACGATCGCTATGCCGTCCTGATTCCGGATGT
>DASRFY010000095.1:0-7117 GCA_035651315.1 Burkholderiales bacterium | reverse complement strand
TTTGGAGGGACCGGGCGATTTTGACCGATGACCGCACCGCCTCCTCCTAGTGTAGGCCGGCTACACGTCGTCCTCGGCGTCTTGTCCTCGGTCAAAATCGCCACGGTCGCGCATGTGAGACTTGTGCAGAGCTTCCCTAGGCAAACTTCGCCTGTTCCTGGCGCGCGTGCGCCGCGCCCCAGGTCTTCTCCCAGTCGTTGCCGAGGAAGTCCAGCTGGCGTCCGTCGGCTTCGAAGAAGCGATTCGGTACCTGGAACATCGCGATCATCAATCCGCCCTCCGGCCCGGCCCACGCTTCGTGCCGGCTGCCCGCGGGACGCCACACGAAATCGCCGGCCCGGCACACGCCCTCGCCGCACACGAGGCTTCCCTCGAGCACATAGGTCTGCTCGATTTCCACGTGCTCGTGGTCCGGCAACTTCGCTCCCGGCGCCATCCTGAGCAGCAGGGTGAGCAGGCCGGAGGCGCGGTCCACCAGCAGCGTCTTGACGTCGCAGCCGGGATAACGGCTCTTCTCCCACGGCAGCGCCGCCACGTCCACGAAGCGGGAAGCGAGCGGCGGAAGATCGGCGTGCCCGGCAACTTTCGGCGTGACTGCGCTCATGCGAGTTCTCCCGGTATCTTGCATTTCGTTACCTCGATGTGATGTCCCTGCGGCGAAACCCGGATCAGCGGCTATCGTGCGAGGTCATGGTCGCGAGCCGTTCCGCGATCGCCTTGAGCAGCGAGGCGGTGAACGCGGGCTTCGCCTTGACCAGGGCCAGAAAATCGCTGCGGTTGATCGCCAGTAGCATGCACTCGTTCTGCGCCACGGCGGTGGCGGCGCGGGGCGACTCGTCCACCAGCGCCATCTCGCCGAAGACGCCCCCGGGGCCGATTGTATCGACGATCCTGGATTGGATCGAAATCGCCACCCGTCCCTGGAACACCACGTACATGAAAATGCCGCGGTCGCCCTCGCGCATGATCACGTTCTCCGGCGGACAGCGCTGCGGAAGCCGGCCGGGAACGGCGCGGGCCAGCTCGTCGAGCAGGCTCTTGTCGAATACGCGGCTGTCGTCCCTCCCGGTCCAGTCCGGCAGATCGCGGGCCAGGCGCAGCTTGGCGTCGGTCAGGCGCAGCCGGTTGATCATGATGCTCATGAGCATGAGCGCGAATTCCGGCGTCGCCTGAATCGCGAGCTGGAACTGTCCGGCGTCGATGGAAATGAGCCGGCAAAGGCTTCGGGCCACCGCGGTCGCGGTGCGAGGCCGCCGGGTGATCGCGGCCAGCTCGCCGAAAATCTCGCCCGCCTTGACGATGTCGATCGTCTTCTTTCCATGGATCAGGCTCACCTCGCCTTCGAGCAGCAGATACATCCTGTCGCCCGCGTCGTTCTCGGCGAACACCGTCGCACCCTGGGCAAGGCTTTCCGCCTTGCCTAGGGTTTCGAAACAGGTCCGCGCGATGGCCGGATTGTAGATCTCGCTTTTCGCGGGCCGGGTGAAGTCGAGGTCGTCCATCTCGAGCCTGCAAGTCGCTAAACCAGAATCCTGCCGATTCCGTCGCACGATCGAGGGTACGGACGCGACCGGCTACTCCAGTCCCCCGCATTTGCCACGCGCGAACGGGCCACGAACGCGGCCATGCGCTACTTCTTCGTGACGGTCTGTTCCTTCAGCACCGTCTTGGAAAACCAGAACACCAGCCAAGCGACGATGAGGAAGTCTACCCCCGCGCCGAGCACCGGGCCGAGGAGAAAGTGCACCGGGCCCACGTCGAGCGTGGCGGTGCGCCACGCTCCGCCGGGAACGAAGAACGTCACGATCGGCATGAGGACTCCGTCCACCAGCGCCGTGACGAGCGCATTGGCCTTTCCGCCGATGATGACCGCGATCGCCAGGCCGATGACTCCGTACTGCCTCAGAAACGCGATGAACTCTTCACGCATGAGCGGCTCCTCCGGGTTGGACTGAACAGTTCGCCCCGCGCGGGGCGACGGATATCGGCGCGGACTGCATTCTATGTTTCAATGCGACGGCGATCATACAGATGTGGACATTGCGGCCCGATCGCCCGGCGCGAGCAAGTCTAGTCCTGGCGCGCGGCCAAGATCGCCACGACCACGAACAGGACGAAGAACACGACCGACCACTCCGGCGTCGTGAGACCGAGGATTCTCCAGTGCGCCTTCGCGCATTCGCCGGAGCCGAGAAAGAATCGCGGCAGCACGTCGGCAAGCGGCAGCGAGTGCGCCAGCCGGTCCGCATCCAGCCCCAGGCGCGCCGGCCCGGGAACCCGCCCGGGCCAGGACTGATGGGCGGCCAACGTGGCACCCGCCAGGGACACGAGACTGACGAGGACGGTGATCGTCCAGCGGATGATCTTGCCCGCGTTGACCAGGATCGCGAAGGCGGCGAAGACCGCCGCAAAGACGAACGCATACCGTTCCAGAACCGCAGGCGCGCACGTCTTCAGCCCCAATGCGTACTGGACGTACATGCCGATGCCGAGCATCCAGCCGCCGGCCACGACGATGCTGAGATAAAGCAGCCGAGCGATCAATTTCCGGACTCCGCTGGGACTCGGCGTTCAGCCGGCCTCACCGCACTCGGGGCAGTGGCAATATTCGGTGTGGCTGCCGCCCACTCGCCCGCAAACGGGACAATGGCAGCTCGCGTGATGACCGCCCCCGGTCTTGCCGCAGTGCGGACAACGACAATGCGGATAGTGCCTGCCGCCCTTCTGACCGCACACCGGGCACAGGCAGTTTGCCTGATGGTGACCACCCATTTTCATTTTCTCTGCGGCAGTAGCCATGGCGCGCGTCCGTTGGTCCTCCCGCTCCAGGTCGTAAGCCTGCGTCACGATGCGAGACATCCGCGCCCCTTTTTAGTATTTCCCGGACGGAAAGGCAATCCCGCCGGCATGCATGCGCGCAGCCGCGATGCGGCTTTCCCCTCAGGCAAGAATCACCTCCTCGATGCTTCGCCGCGGACTCGCCAGCGCGGCGGCCGTCGGATAGCCGAGGCGGAAGGGCATGAGCGTCTGGCGGCCCGCCTCGCCGAGAAGATCCGCGAGCGCGTCGCCGAACCGGGGCGCGATCCCGAGGCTGCGTTCGCGGTCGGCGCGCTCGGGCAACTGATTGAGCGGTTGCATCGCGATCCCCTTGCTCGCGGCCCACAGATGCATTCTCTGCCAGAGCCTTCCGCCCTCGATCCGGTTCGAATTGTCGGCCGCGTCGCGCGCGACGAGGAATCCATAGGCCGCGGCAGTCGCCACGTGCACCTCGCGCGTGGCCTGGAGCCAGAACCGGTCGGACCGCTCAGGACCGACCGGCGGCAGCATTTTGACCCCGATTCGCATCCATGCCGGCATGCCCTGGGCGTCGACGGTCAGGCCGTCGTGTTTGTCTTCCACCTCCCGTCGCGAAGCGCGGAGCCACGCCGCGCTGTCGCGCGACTGCTCCCGGTCGTCGACGATCGCCTCGGTGGCCTGAACGATCGACGTGCCGACCTTCGCGCGCGCCTCGGGGCTGGAGAACCATTTCACGGAAACTAGCGGCAGGTCGCTGCCTAGCGCCTGCAGTGCTTCGAAGACCGACGGCTCGAGCACGCGGCCCGTGTCGTACGCGCCGCGGTTGGTGTGACGGCGCGGGATCGCTTCGAACAGCGGGGACGTCCGCGCGTCTCCGGGCCGCAAGTGCACGCGCGCCACGTGCGTTGCGTCGGCAGGATCCGGAAACAGCGCGAGCCGAGGTTCGAATCCTTCCGCCGCGGCGGCGAGGAGCAGGTTCTCCAGCGCGCATCCCAGACCGATGTGCATCTCTCGCAGGTAGGGATCGATGGTTCCGATGTTGCGCCTGCGATCCGCAAACAGGTCGATGTCCTCGGACCCGATCCGGAACCGCCACGGCTGGGTGTTGTGCGGGCTCGCGGCGAGTATCGCGGCGCGCACCAGGCGGCGCGGTGATTGCGCATCCCCTGCCCGCCATGTTTTCCAGGGCTCGTAGGCAGGACCTTCTCCGGTGCTGAAGACCCGCTGGTCCCACGCACGCCATGCTGCCGCGCCGCCCAGCGCGGCCGCCACGGCGGCGGTGATCTTCAGAAACCTCCTGCGAACGAACATGGCCGCTCCTTGCTTCGATCCGCGAGGCGCGAGAGCACACCTGCCGCTAGATCGCGCGCGCCGCTTTCAGCCGCTCGATCTCGTCCGCCTCGATGCCGAGCAGTTCCCGGAAAACCTCTTCCTGGTGCTGGCCGAGCAGCGGCGGCGGGCGCTCGTAGACGGGCGGCGTGGCCGACAGCCGCAGCGGACTTGCGGTCATCGCCATCGATCCCGCCAGCGGATGCGGCACTTCCACCCGCATGCCGCGATGTTTCACCTGCGGATCCTCGAACACCCGATCCATCGAGTTTATCGGCGCGCAAGGCACGCCGGCGGCGCCGAGTTTCTCGCTCCACCACGCGACCCGCTTCGAAGCGAACATTTCCTCGAGCAGCGGAACCAGGGTCTTGCGGTTGCGCACGCGCGCGGAGTTGGTGGAAAAGCGCGCATCCGCCGCGAGCGCCGGCCGTCCGCCGACCTCGCACAGCTTCGCGAACTGGCCGTCGTTTCCCGCCGCGACGATCACGAAACCGTCCCGGCAGGCGAACACCTGCGAGGGCACGACGCTCGGGTGCAGGCCGCCGCTACGTTTCTCCACCACGCCCGCGCCGAGATACGCCGAGGCGATATTCGCCATCGAGCCGACGCCGACGTCCAGCAGCCCGATGTCGATGTGCTGCCCTTCGCCGGTGTTGGTCCGGTGCAGCAGCGCGGCGAGAATGCCGAGCGCCGCGTATTGGCCCGCCATCAGGTCGACCAGCGCCACGCCCACTCTCTGCGGCTTGGTGCCGGGCATCTCCTCCGGCTCTCCGGTGACGCTCATGAGTCCGCACAGCGCCTGCGCGATGGGATCGTAGCCGGCCCGGTCCGCATACGGCCCGGTCTGTCCGAAGCCGGTGATCGAGCAGTAGATCAGTCCCGGATGCAGCTTGCGCAGCGAGTCGTAGTCGAGCTGGTAGCGCGCGAGATCGCCGACCTTGTAGTTCTCCACCAGCACGTCGCACTTCGCGGCCAGGGCGCGCACCAGCTTCTGCCCTTCGGGATCGGAGAGATCGATGGCGACCGACTTCTTGCCGCGGTTGCAGCAGGCGAAGTACGTCGTCTCGGCGGTGTCGTTGCCGCTCGCGTCCTTGACGAAAGGCGGGCCCCAGCCGCGGGTATCGTCGCCGCTGCCGGGGCGCTCCACCTTGATTACTTCGGCGCCGAGGTCGGCGAGGATCTGCGTTGCGAAGGGCCCCGCGAGCACGCGGGTGAGATCGAGAACCCGGATGCCGGTCAGCGCGCCCATCAGACCCTCGTCGCCGCGAGTACCGCGTGTAATGCCTGCCGCATGTGTTGCTCCCCGAAATCGCTTCGCCCCCAAGAATCAAGTCTCACCACGGGGGACACGGAAAAAGAGCCAGAGACGAAAAACGAAACATGAACCACCAAGCACACCAGGGACACCAAGAAATTCCGATCTCTTTTCTGCCCTTCTTCGTGTTCTTGGTGATCTTGGTGGTTAATGCCTGCTCGGTATTCGCAAAGGATACAAGAGAGCCGATATGATGTCGCCCAGGAGGAGGAACCCCGATGCCGGTCAGAGCGGAAGAAGCGGCGGCCGCGCTGGTGCGCGATCATGCCGAGAAACGCAAGATCGTTCCCTTCGCGCGCGATTACGGCGCGACGGACCTGGAGGGCGCGTACGCGATCCAGGCCGCGTACCTGAAGCGGCTCGACGCCACGCACGGCAGGCGCGTGGGCTACAAGATCGGGCTCACGTCCAGGCGCATGCAGGAGATGTGTGGGGTGGATCACCCGAATTCCGGCGTGGTGTTCGAGAGCCGGCTGTACGCGAGCGGCGCGACGCTGTCGCTGTCGAGGTTGCTGCACCTGGGAATCGAATTCGAATGCTGTGCACGCCTCGGATCTTCGCTCGCGCCGCGCGGAACTCCGTACACGATGGACGAGGTTGCCGCAGCGGTGGATGCGGTCTGCCCGGCGTTCGAAGTCATCGACGACCGCAACTCCGACTATCCGCTCGACCTGCTCTCGCTGGTGGCGGACAACTCCTGGAACGAGGGCAACGTGCTGGGCGAGTTCCGCGCTTCCTGGCCCGACCTCGCCACGGCGCGCAGCATCCTCGAGTGCGACGGCAAGGTGATCGACCGGGGAGTCGGGCGCGACGTGCTCGGCCATCCGTTCGAGCCGCTGCGCTGGCTGGCAAACCATCTGCGCGCCAAAGGCGAAACGCTGAAGAAGGGCGAGATCGTGCTCACCGGAAGCTGGGTCACCACCCGCTTTCCCAAGGCGGGGGAGCATTACCGCCATACGATCGAGGGCGTGGGCTCGGTCGAGGTGAGCTTCACCCCATAAGCCGAACCGTTTTCACTACGAAGGACACGAAGGAAAAACGAAAAGAATTCGACACTCGAATTGAATGTAATTGACCGAAGCTATTCGGGAAAGAGTATCTGCAAACGGCCATAAGCTGAGATCGCTGCACTTGCTTCAGTCAGCCGTATCCTGTGGACATAGGACCGCTCCGTGCTCAGGCTGTAGTAGCCGTACCATACCCGTTCGCACACTTGGGCAAGCACGCGGGTAGCGCGCAGTGGCAACGGCCGGGTGGCGGATTTCATGGGGCGGTTATCAATGTATCCGCCGGCGAAGCCGCGTCAAAAACATGATTTACAGGGGTATTGGACATTTCGGTTAAATAGAAACCCGGCTGCAGTTAAATTGAAAATGTATCTCGATAAAACAAGTTGGGGGTCACAGGAATGTCCGTGAATCAATGCCAAGCACAAAACTCCTCGAAGGCTTTCTACATCGCATATCAGCGGTGCATGGAGCAGCGGCCACTTTCCAACGGGCAAATTCAATTCTTGGTGGTCCCGGCAATTGTTTGCGCTGCGTTTTCTATCGAGCTTGGGTTCAAAGCCCTAGGGAAACTCTGAACAAGTCCCCGTGAATCGTGTCATAGGCAAAAGCGCCTCGGCGCGATAACGGGGGACAACAAGATGAAACAAACGACCTTTGCATCGGCGGC
>DASRFY010000094.1:0-16470 GCA_035651315.1 Burkholderiales bacterium | reverse complement strand
TGTCCACGTTTATCGCCGCCGGGCTGTTGTCAATGCCCCACTCGGCCTTGAGGTACTGGATGCCGTTCGCGATCGGGCTGACGACCATTCCCCGCGTTCCCGTGGATGGATCGACCTTGAGCTCGAGGCGCTTCAGTGTCGGAATGGTGTCGTCGCCGCCCTGGCAGACGCCGTTTGCCGCAGAGCCGCTGCTGCAGGGCGCCACGAAATAGACGTGGACTTCATACTTGCGGATGTCCGCGGCATTGCCGATCTTGTTCCGGATCGTGAGCGCGCTGCCGTCGGCGGTGCCCGAGATGCCGGGGACGCCGCCATTGCCGAACTGGATCTGTGCCGTGTCGGGGTTCGCCTGGAGATAGACTTCGCCGCTTACCGCCGTTCCGGTCGCGCCCAGTATCGCCGTGGACGCGCGGCGCACCACGATGACGTCCGAACCGGGGGAAAGGTTCGCGTTTGTCAGCAGCGTCGCTGCACACGTGGTGGTCGACAGGTCCGGATAGGTCGTGAGGCTCGAAGGCCGGAACACCTGGACCGGTAAGGCCATGGCGTTGTACAGATTTGTCGCGCTCGCGGTTTCGCAGGGATCCGCCGTTGCCGGAACCGGGGGCAGCGCCGAAAACTGGCCGTAGAATCCAGCGAGCTTCAAGTCGTCGGAGAGCGTGTCCGTTGCGTAACGTCCGTTTTCGATCTGCTGCGCGGCCTTTTGGACTTCGGTGTTGGACCGGCTCGTGTTGACAAAGAGACTGCCGACCGATGTCATGAGCAGCAGGCCGAGCGCCATGGCGATCATCAGCTCGACGATGGACAGGCCTGCCTGAGAAGCGTGGATGTGTGCGCGGGTCATGTTCGACCTCATTGCGTTCGTGCGAAGCGGAAGGTTTGCACCACGACGCGACGCTTGGTCTCCGATCCGTAGAGCCCCATGGCGCAGGTATTCGAAGGTGCGACTGTGTCGTTCAGCCCCTGCCAGGCCACGGCTACCGTGAACAGGCCGGTGCCATTCATGGTTGCCCCGGTGACAGGGTCCAGAAGATCGGTGGTCGAGTCGTAGCTGATGCAGCCGCGCGCCCCGATCATTGCGCCAACCAGGGCGCCTGACAGCGCTTCCGCCGCGCCCTGCAGATCGCTATCCAACTCGGCGAACAGCGCGTTGGCCATGGCGTTTTCCGCCGTTGTGCCGAGTGCGCAGGAAATGGGCGAGCTGTGTCCGCCTCCAGTCGTGCCGAGAAAAGGCGTGCCCGCCGTCGGGGCCGTGACGGCGAAACAACGCGCGGTATGCCGGTTGGCGCGCAGAATGTCGACCATCTTCGAGGCGAGGATGAGCGCCTGCGCGCGTTGGTACGACTCCAGCTCCGCCGTATGGGCGCGGGTTTGAAGTCCCGCCAGCCCGAGAAGCCCGAGCAGCAGGATCAGAATGGTCACCAGGATCTCGAGCATCGAGAATCCGCGTTGCGCGCGCCGATTGTGTCTGCAGGATTGGGATTTCATGCGACTCCTCCCTTACTTCACGCTCGGCCGCCCGCTCAGATCCACGCTTACCGTGCGGGAGCGGACCGCGCCGGATTGGGTAATGCCGCTGACGGTGAAAGTGACGTTCGACACGCCGGTCAAACGGCCGTCGCGCCCATAGGTCACCGTCCCGGGCGGGCCGGTGAATGTGAGCGAGGAAGGGTAGGCAGCCTGGGTCTGCAATACCACGGCGCCGACCTGCACGTTCCATCCGCCGGACCATGTTCCTGCGGGCACGATATCGACGTTGCTGCTGCGCTTCACGGCTTCGCTGCGGGCAAAGATGAGCGCGCTATAGACGTCGCTTGCCGCTGCACGGACACGCGCCGAAACGATCCAGGCCGTAATGTTGGGGACCGCGATCGTGGTCAGGATGGCCAGCACGGCCAGCGTGACCAGTGCCTCGATGATCGTGAACCCCCGAGCCGGTCGATGCGCCGGCAGGCCGCGCTCGCGCCTTGCGGCAGTCATGGTCGGACCCTTCACCACAGGTTGGAGGGCGTCTTCTGCCCGAGGTTGTTGAGCGTCAGATCACCGTCCGAGACCTGGCTGCCGATGGCGGTGGCGGTGATTGTGAACGTGGGCGGGGCGGCGGTGTTGTCGACGGCGATCGTGATGTTGTAGTTCGGCGTGACCTCCGCCGGCACCGTGACGTTAAGGCCGCCGACGCCGATCGTCGCGGTGTACGCGCGGGCGTCGAGCAGGTATTGCTGTTCCCGGCTCGACAGATCGAGCATGAACTGCTGGGCGGCGGCGCGATTGGCGCGCTGCACGTAGCGCTGGTAGCCCGGGTAGGCGATCGACGCGAGAATCCCGATGATGGCGACCACGATCATCAGTTCGATCAGCGTGAAGCCGCCAGCACCGGAGCGCCTCGCAGTGCAGGTCGTGCGAGCGAATTGCCTCATTTCCGCGTTCCCTCCCATGTATGCAGGATGAATGCTAGTAATCACCAAACCGAGATTCCAGCATCGTCCGATGAACGTGCAAATTTTCAGGACGAGCGGCGGCACAGGGATCGAAGCGGCGAAGCGGAGCGCCTTCGAATGCCCTGGGAAAGACCACCCCAAGGGAAGCCCTTCGTCCGGTCCTCTTGTGCGGCCGGAAAGCCGGGCAAGGGCACATGACCGCACCCGCAGAGGTACGAAAAGAGCCTGATTAGCCGGTGTTTTTTTGGAATTAGACGAAGTCCAATCCGGAACTTATAATCCGCACATGCACGACATTCATTTCAACCGCGACAGCCTTGCGGAAACGCTTCGTGCGCATGGGATCAATCCGACGCATCAGCGGATCGAAATCGCCTACACATTGTTTTCCCGCCGGGAGCATCTGTCTGCGGATCAGATCATGGCCATCGTCAACGAGCGCCATTCGGAGACCTCCAAGGCCACCGTCTACAACACGCTGAACCTGTTCCTGGAGAAAGGTTTGATCCGGGAGGTGATCGTGGATCCGAACCGGGTGTTCTACGATCCCAACACCGAGCCGCACTATCACATCTACGACGTGGAGTCGGGACAGTTGACCGATATCTCCGCCTCCGAGGTTCAGATATCCCGACTGCCCAGCCTGCCGGATGGCATGGTCGCCGAAGGGATGGACGTCATCGTCCGGGTCCGGCGAGCCAAGTCCGCCGCCTGACTGTTGCCCGCCGAAGCGGGTCCCGCGCTTTTCCATTTCTTCTGCCAATCGCCGGTCGGGCACGCGTCACCGGACCATGCCTGATTGCACCGCCTGCTCGGCGTCGGTTTTTAGGCCGACGCTTATCGAATAGAATCGTCCCTCACTTCATGATCTCCCCGCGTGTCGTCGTTATCTTCGGAAGCGCGCCGGATCCACAAAACGAACCTCGAAAGGAACCGCTGCATGGCATACGAGCACATAGTGATCGAGACGCGCGGCCGCGTCGGCATCGTCACCTTGAACCGACCGAAGGCGCTGAATGCGCTGTCGCCGGAACTCATGAGAGAGCTGTCGATGGCCCTGGATGCCTTCGAGGCCGACGACCGCATCGGCTGCATGATCCTCACCGGAAATGAGAAGGCGTTTGCCGCGGGCGCCGACATCAAGGCGATGAAAGACAAGTCCTACATGGATGTCTACAAGTCGGATTTCATCACCGCCGAGTGGGAGCGGGTGACGCGCTGTCGCAAAGCGGTAATCGCGGCCGTGGCCGGCTATGCGCTCGGCGGCGGATGCGAGCTGGCGATGATGTGCGATTTCATTCTCGCCGCCGACAATGCCAGATTCGGCCAGCCCGAGATCAACCTCGGCATCCTCCCCGGCGCCGGCGGCACGCAGCGCTTGCCGCGATTCGTCGGCAAGTCCAAGGCAATGGAGATGGTGCTGCTCGGCCAGGCGCGCATGATGGACGCGCAGGAAGCGGAGCGCTGCGGCCTGGTTTCACGCGTGGTGCCGCTCGCGGAACTCATGAACGAAGCCATGAAAGCCGCGGAGAAAATCTGCGAACTCTCCGCTCCGATCGTGATGATGGCGAAAGAGTCCGTGAACCGTGCATTCGAGACCACGCTGTCCGAGGGCGTGCGTTTCGAGCGGCGCCTTTTCCATTCCGCGTTCGCCACCGAAGACCAGAAGGAGGGTATGGCCGCTTTCGTCGAAAAGCGCAAGCCGAACTTCGGGCACCGCTGATTGCCGCTCGGAGCGCGGCGCGCGTATAATCCGCCGCCTTCGCTGCTGTAGCTCAGCCGGTAGAGCAACTGATTCGTAATCAGTAGGTCCCCCGTTCGATTCGGGGCAGCAGCACCAGACAGACGCGGGGAGCGCTGCTGCGCCATTTGCAGGTGCGGGCGAGCGCTCCCCGTTTTGTTTCGGGCGGTGCCCGCCGCCCGCTACCGAAACACCAGGACCGGGATGCGGGTGTGGGTCAGCACCTTCGTGGTCTCGCTCCCCAGCAGCAGCGCGGACAGGCCGCGCCGGCCGTGGGAGGCCATGAAGATCAGGTCGCAGTTGCGCTGCGTCGCCGCGTCGATGATCCCCTCCCAGGGGTGGTCGTTGATCAGGCACAAGGTTTCGCAGGCCACGCCGGCCTTGTCGGCGATTTCTGCGATCTCCTGCGTAAGACGCTCGCCGCGCGCGCGCGCCTCCTTTTCGAACTGCTCTACCATGAGATCGCTCGGCCCCGACTCCGTGTACAGCATGTAGGAAGTCGCCGGAATCGCATGAAAAGCGACAACCTGGGCGCCGATCTCGCGCGCGAAATCGATTCCCTTCGATGCGGCGGTGCGGCACAGTTCCGATCCGTCGGTCGGAATCAGAATTTTCCGGTACATCTGTCCCCCCTAGGCGTCCGGTAGTCCCTATATTTATAGCCGATGGGCAAGCAGCGAAGGCTATGATGGTATCCAGAGGCGGCAGCGCCGAGAAGAAGACAACCCATGAAAATCACCCAAATCCGCGTCCATGTCCTGAAGAGTCCGCTTTCCCAGCCTTTTGCATTCTCTCAGGGCTGGGTCCGGCAACGCTCCGCGACACTGGTCGAAGTGCAGACCGATGACGGAATCATCGGCTGGGGCGAGGCATTCGCGCAGGGGCTGGAGCCTCCGGAGATCGCGGCGAGCGTGATCGAACATGCGCTGATGCCGCTTGCGATCGGTACCGATCCGCTGGACACCGAAGTGCTCTGGCACCGCATGTACCACGCGACCCGCGACTACGGGCGCAAAGGCACGGTGGTGGCGGCGATCAGCGCACTGGACATCGCATGCTGGGACATCGCCGGAAAGTACCACGAGGTGCCGATCTACAGGCTGCTCGGTGGCGCCTTCCGCACCAGCGTGGGGCCGTATGCCACCGGCTTCTACCGGATCAAGGGACAGGGGGAAGCGAAAAGGCTGGGCGAGGAGGCGCTCATGCACTTCGAGTCCGGTTTCCGGGCGATGAAGGTCAAGCTCGGCTATGGCGTCGACGACGACATCGAGGTCATGCGCGAGGTGCGGCGGGTGCTGGGCGAGCGGCCGGTGACGATCATGGTGGATACCAATCACGCCTACGGCCGCGCCGAGGCGCTTCGACTCGGCTACGCGCTCGAGGAATACGACCTGCGCTGGTACGAGGAGCCGGTAGCGCCGGAAGACGTCGCGGGCTACGCGGAACTGCGCGCCCGGCTTCGTGTGCCGATCGCCGGCGGCGAGAACGAGCATACGCTGTATGGTTTTCGCGATCTGCTCGGCAACCACGCGGTCGATGTCGTGCAGCCCGACATCGGTTCCTGCGGCGGCTTTACCGCTTGCCGGCACATTGTCGCGCTGGCGCAGGCGCACGGCATCGAGGTCAATCCGCACGTGTGGGGTTCGGCCGTGGCCCAGGCTGCTTCGCTGCAGTTGCTCGCGGCCTTGCCGATTGCGCACCACGCAGTCTTCGCCCGCGAACCGATTCTCGAATACGACCGCTCCTCACATCCGTTCCGCCGCGAGTTGATCTCGAGCCCGATCGACATCGCCGATGGCCGGGTGGAAATCCCTTCCGGCCCCGGCCTGGGCATCGAGGTGCGACGCGATGCCATCGAGCGCTATCGCGTGATGTGATTCGGCTGGCGTGGCGGAATCCGCTCGATGACGCCCGTAAGTTCACCCACCCGACGCCGGTGCCGAAGGTAGAATTCGGCGTTCTTCCCGGGGAGGGTGAGACAGTGTTCTATGTTGCGATGGATTGATCCGGCACCGAGGTACCGCCAGGCCAATGGGTGTCCGGAACCTCCTTCTCGGGGATTGCAGTCATGACGGAACAGCTGCGCGTACTGATCGTCGAGGACTCGGAAAACGACGCGCGCCTGGTGGAGCACGAGCTGAGGCGGGGCGGATTCGACGTGAAGACCTCCCGCGTGGATACCGACGCGGAACTGCGGGAGGCGCTCGCGCGCGGAGGCTGGGATGCGGTCCTGTCCGACTACATGATGCCGGGATTTACCGGCTTGGACGCGTTGCGCACGGTGCGGGAGGTCGAACCCGATCTTCCCTTCATCCTGGTATCGGGTGCGGTCGGCGAGGAAGTCGCGGTCGACGCGATGCGCGCCGGCGCCCAGGACTACGTGATGAAACACAACCTGGCCCGCCTGCCGCAAGCGGTAAGGCGGGAGATCGCCGAAGCGGAGAACCGCAGGCTGCGCAAGCGGGTCGAGCAGGCGCTCGTTGAAAGTGAAGAACGGCTGCGCATGGTTGTGCGGGCCACGCGCGACGGGATCTGGGACTGGGATCTGCGCACCGACGTCATCTGGTGCAACGAGGCGACCCTTGACCTGCTCGGACGCCCGCCCGCCGGCGCGGTTACCGGCTCCTGGAGATCGTCCCGGGTGCATCCCGACGACCGGGACCGCGTCGGGCGCTTCTTCCGCGAGGAGTCGATGACGCAGGGATCGCGCGGCATCGAGTACCGGCTGCAGCGGCCAGACGGGACCTACGCCCATGTGTTCGATCGCTGTCTCGTCATGAACGGGGAAGACGGACAGCCGCGGAGGCTGATCGGCGCGACCATGGACGTGACCGAGCGCCGACGGATGGAGCAAGCGTTGCAGGATGCCAACCAGAAGCTGAAGCATCTTTCCGCCCATGTGCTCGGAATCCAGGAAAACGAGCGCCGTTTCATCGCCCGCGAACTGCACGACGAAGTCGGACAGGCGCTGACGGCGCTCAAGATCGGCCTCGAGACGCTGGCGCTGTCGGGTTTCGCTCCGCAGGCCGGAATCTCGCTCGCCGAGCTTGCCGAGGTGGCAAGCCGGACGCTCATGAACGTGCGAGATCTCACTCTCAGTCTGCGGCCGCCGCAGCTCGACGATCTCGGTCTGATCGCCGCGCTGCGCTGGCATCTGGACCAGCAAAGCCGGGTTTGCGGCTGGCAGGCGGTATTCGAGGCGGACCCGTTGCCGAGCAGGCTGGAGTCGGGCCTGGAGACGGCTTGTTTCCGCTTCGTCCAGGAGGCGCTGACCAACACGGCGCGGCACGCGAAAGCCAGCCGGGTGGAACTGCGCATGCGGCTCGTGGACGGCCGGATGCACCTCTCGGTGAGCGACGACGGGGAAGGGTTCGACACCGCCGAGGCGCGCGCACGCATCATGCGAGGCGGCAGCGTCGGGCTTGCCGGCATGGAGGAGCGGATCATGCTCGCCGGCGGGCGGTTCGAGATCGGCTCCGCGCCCGGGCAGGGGACGACGGTGCGCGCGGAACTGCCGCTGAAGGTTCGCGGCGCCGACGGAGCGTAGCGTGGACAAGCCCCTTCGCGTCATCGTCATCGACGACCACAACCTGGTGCGCGCCGGCATCCGCGCCCTGCTGTCCACGATACGCGGCGTGGAAGTGGTGGCGGAGGCGGCCGACGGCGCGGAGGCGCCCGCGCTCATCGAAAAATACGGTCCCGACGTGGTGCTCATGGACATCGCGATGAAAAGTCTCAACGGCCTGAATGCCACCGCGAAGATCACCGCAGCCCATCCGCAGGTGCGGGTGCTGATCCTGTCGATGCACGCGAACGAGGAGTACGTGCTGCAGGCGCTGCGCGCCGGAGCGGCCGGCTATCTGCTCAAGGAGGCGGCGACCGCGGAGCTGGAGATTGCGTTGCAGGCGGTCTCGCGCGGGGAGACTTATCTGAGCCCCCCGGTATCGCGCGCGGTGGTGGACGGCTACGTCAGCCGCACCGCGGCGGAGCGCGAGCACGACGGCCTGACTCCGCGGCAACGCGAGATCCTGCGCCTGATCGCGCAGGGGCTCGGCACCAAGGAGATCGCCTACCAGTTGGATCTGAGCGTCAAGACGATCGAGACCCACCGCGCAATGCTCATGGAACGGCTCGGCATCCGCGATGTCGCCGGTCTGACTCGATACGCGATCCGCGCCGGCCTGATTTCTGCGGACGACTGATCCGGTAGCGGTGTGGCGCAAGCCTTCAGTTCCGGCTGGACGAGCCGTTAGCAGATCACCTGTCCCGGCCGGGACGCGCCGGCGCTGCCGTTCTCGATGTGCTGTCGCGGATCGCTCGCTATAATCGAATCGGATTGCATGGCGGGCGGAGGAGAAATGGGCAAGACCAGGAAAGGCATCACGCGCCGCGGCTTCCTGCGCGCGGGTGCGGTGCTTGCGGGCGCAGCGGCCGTTTCCGCGCGCGCGCAGCAGGGCAAACCCCCCGCCGGGTTGCGCAAGCGCAAGAAGTCCGAGGTTCGATATCAGGATGAGCCCTATCTCGGCCGGACCTGCTCGAAGTGCGTTCTGTACCAGGGCGACGGCGTCTGCACCATCCTGGACGAAAAGGTGAGTCCGAACGGCTGGTGCAGCCAGTGGGTTCCCAATACGATGGGTTGAACGCCGGCGCACGGTGACGGGTGCTCGCCTGCCGAGCCTCTATCTTTGTTGCCGATCGCCGTTCATCGGGCGCCGATGATGGATGCGGAGCGTTCTTTCGAGCGCATCACCAGGACCGACCTTAAGCGCCTTGCGCGGCTGGCGCGAGAGGAGCGCGAGGACTTCTTCACGCGCCACCCGGAGTGGAGCCTTCTGTATCGCAGGAGAATGCTGTGCTCCGCGCTTTGCGAAGACGCCGCGCTGCATTTTCTGAACGGCGTGACCGGGGTGCGGGAGTTCGAGGTCTGGGTCTTTTACGCCGAACATGCCGAGGCCGCGTTCCCGTACCACCTCGTCAGCCACCGGGATTACGGAAAATCCAAGTTCGGCAGCGCCCTCGATACCGACGCGTATCAAGGCCGCCGCGTCGGCCTCACCGGGCGATCCCTGTCCTGCGAGCCGGACGAGGACCCGGTGGCAGTATTGCAGAACTATTTGCGCAAGGGCGAGACACCATCGGCGCGCGAGCTGCGGCGCAAAGCGGTGGTATTGATTGAGCCGGAAGCCTTTCTCGGTTACGTCGTATGGCCGACCCTGGTCGTCAGCGTCGAGCGATGAACCGCGGTGCGCCCTCCCGCGCCGCGCTTTCCGGGCCATACCGGCGTACGGTGTATCGGGTCGAAGCCCCGGCCGGAGCGATCGACATCCGCATCGGGGAGCGACATCCCGCGCTCGACGCGTTGCTGGATTCGCACGCGGCGCGCAGCTGGGCTTTCGTGTCGGCGTGCAATCCCGGCTCCGCGCGGTTGGCCGCGCCGGAGAACGACGCCCGTCACGCCGCGCTGCTCGAGGCGTTGCGCGCCAGGGGATTGTCCGCCCTGGAAGGGCTCGGTATTCCACACGGCGAGGGCTGGTTGCCGGAGAGAAGCGTGCTGGTCCCGGGAGTCGACAAAGAGGAAGCGATCGAAATCGGGCGCCGCTTCGGCCAGAACGCGATCGTCTTCGGTCGCCGCGGAGGACGCGCCGAGCTGCTTTGGATACGCGGATGCCGCAAGGCCGCTCTGACTACCTAAGCGCGGCAGTCGGCGCTGCCTTGGAATCGACGGCATGCGCTGTCGAGGAATCGGCAACCTTGCGCCATCTCCCGAGCGGTGTGACTTTTTGCGCGTTCGCTCCGGTGTAGCGAAAGTCGTCACGGGAGATTGGTACGGGAGTTGCGCATTCCCAGTCTGCGCCCGGCTGTTCCGTGGGTTCAAGGGAGGTCGAATGCGAGCATTCGATTTCGGGACTGGCCCGGGCGCACCCTTCCAGACCCTCGAGCGTCGCAGCGGGTCGCGATTCTCCACTTCGGCAATGCCTGCCGGAGGACCACGGCGGCCGCCACGCTCGCGTGCGCGGCGCCGGCTGCGCCATCTTTAACCCGGTCCGCGGCCGTTCCGACTCGTCGCCGGGGCGGGAGCCGAGTTCACTCGAGTGCGTAGCGTCGCATGAATCGCCGGTCGATCCAGTCCTTCCATTTCCACACCCACGCGCCTTCCAGCGCCAGCCGGCCGCGCGAGGCGACCGCGTGGCGGTCGCCGGTACTGATCAGCGCGAGCGCCTGCCGTTGCGGCGAGTAGCGCAGGAGCGGCTGTCCGCGCAACGCACGACGCAAGTTTTCGGCGAGCGGCGGCCCCTGGCGTACCGCGTAGACGCCGGACTTGGGGCGCGGCATGGTGTCCATGGATGCAATGTCGCCGGAGGCGAAGACGTCCGGCCGGTTGACGCTCTGCAGGGTCGGGCCGATCCGGATGAAGCCCGTGGCATCGGTGGCGAGGCCGCAGGCGCCGGGCCAGAACGGAGCGCAGGCGCCGGTCGCCCAAACGGTGACGTCGCTGGCCACGACCGCGCCTCCCGCCAGTACCACGGCGTCGGGACGAACCGCGACGACCTTGCGCCCGCTATGCACCTCGATGCCGCGCGCCGACAGCACGCGGCGGAAGATGCGTCGCACCGCTCCAGCGTGAGTAGGTAGCACGTCCTGCATATCGGTGATCAGACAGAAACGCGCTTCGCCCGCGCCGCGCAGCCGGTGCTGCATGGCAAGCGCGGTCTCGACGCCAGCCGCTCCGCCGCCGACCACCGTGACGCGCAGCGCCGACGGACATTTGCGCTGTTCTTCGACCAGCGCGTCCCAGCTCCGCAAAAAGCGATCGATCGGCTTGACCGCGAGCGCGTATTCGGCGGCGCCGGACACCTCCAGCGTGGTCGGCCGCGAGCCGATGTCGATCGAGGCGATGTCCCACGGCAGCGTCTGGCCGTCGACGCAGAATGCAAGCTTCGCATCCACGTGCAGGCCGTTCACTGCGCCACCGACAAAGCGGCAGGCGGCGCGTCTTGCAAGTGCGAGCAGATCGATGTGACAGTCCTCCGGCCGGTAATGGCCGGCGACGAGCCCGGGCAGCATGCCGGAATAGCCGGCGACCGGATAGGGATTCACCAGCGTCAGCTCGACGCCGGACTCGGGCGAGAGCGCGAAACGCAACAGCACTTCGACGTGGCTGTGTCCCCCGCCGATGAGCAGCAGGCGCTTCATCGCTCGTCGGCCGGTGCGGAAAGGAACGCGACATCGCCGTAAAAGGCGGTGGCGTGGCTGCGGGTGTCGTCGGTGTCGGTGGCGAGCGCAATGCCCGTGATCGCGGGCGGCGCCTCGCCGAACGCCTCGCGGTAATCGTCGGCGACGTTCCGCTCTTGCTCCACCCAGCGGCCGAGCCGGGCGGCGCCCGACTGGGCGACGATCACGCGCACCCGATCGGTATAGGCGTTCCACAGCCGGGTATCCAGCTTTTCCGACGTCGCCCAGACGTAGCACAGCGCGGCGAGCGGCACTTCACCGTAGAACGCGCGGGCGAGCCGGATCTTCATGCGCTGCGCAAGCGGAAGTTTGCCGATGTCGTAGTCGAAAAAGACGTACAGCCGGGCCGGAAAGTCGTCGCCTTGCTTTTTCCGCGGGTCCGATTTTTCGACCAGATTCTGCACTTTCCAGCGCCAGAGGAGGAACGGGGTGCGGGCGGGATCGACACGCACTTCACGGGCAAGGCTGGACATCGACGCATCGGCTTGCGCGCGCAGCACCGTGACGCCCGCGTCGGACACCAGGGTGTAGCGCGTGTGGCGAGGAATCCTGGACACGGTGACCTCCCGCCATTGTGCCGGCAGGGATGCGCCCGGCGCGAGCCGGGAGAAATCCGCGACCTCGATCCTGTCGCCGCTCTGCGCGTGGGCGCAGACGACGAGCAGCACCCACGCGGCGCCGAATGACGCACGTCGCCTCATACCGCCCGCTTCGAGGCCAGCAGGCCTTCGGCGCGCAGCCGCTCCAGGTCTTCCGGGCGGTCTACGTCCCAGCGCACCGGAAGCTCCTCCCAGCGCCAGCCCAGGCTGACGAGCCGCGACCGCGTCTGCGTCATGACCGAGGCCGTTCCCCATTCGACGCCTTCAAACAACTCCGGCGTGGTGCGGCGCGCCGCGATCAGCACGTAACCGCCGTCTTCCGCAGGAACCAGCACGACATCGCAGCCGGCATGCAGCCGATCCGCGGCTCCCGCCAGGTCCGCGGGCGCAAGCGCAGGACAGTCCGACCCGATCAGCACCGCGTATGCCCCGGCGGCATATGCCGCGGCGAGTGCCCGCTGCATGCGCGCACCGAGGTCTCCTTCGCCCTGCGCGGCGAGCGCGATGCCGTAACGTCGCGCGCAGTCCCGAAAAAAAACATGGTTCGGGTCTGGGGCGCACCACAGTTCCACCCGCCCGAGCGCGCAGGCGCGCGCGGTCTCGACCGCCCGCGTGATCAGCAACTCCTGCAGGCGGGCGGCCGCCGCAACGCCGATGCGCGCTGCAAGCCGCGTCTTCACCAACCCAGGAATCGGCGCCTTGGCGAAGACCTGGACCCTAGTTTCCATCCCGGTAATAGATGCGGGAGAGTTGTTCCGGGCGGGCGCCAAGGAAGTACGCCGCGCGCAGCCGCCACATCAGAAGGATCGTGCGCAGCACGCCCTGCCTCTCCCAGCGCCGCGAGGAGACGACGACCCGCGCGCGCAGGCACAGCGGCGCGCTGAGGCGTTTGAGTGCCGCGCTGACGGCGATGTCCTCCATCAGCGCGATGGCCGGAAAGCCGCCCACGGCATCGAACGCGCGACGGGTGACGAATATGGCCTGGTCGCCGGTTGCGATGCCGGTGATCCTGGAACGCAGGTTCATCATTGACTCCACCAGCCGCAGCAGCGGCCGGCGGCCGGACAAGCGCACATCGAAGCGTCCCCAGACGTGCGGTGAGGCTGGGAGCGCGGCATGGATGAGCTCGTCGGCACCCGCGGGCAACACGCAATCGGCGTGCAGGAACAGCAGCACGTCGCCGCGGGCGGCGCGCGCGCCGGCGTTCATCTGCAGTGCGCGCCCGCGCGGTGCCGTCAACACCGAGTCGCACAGCGGACGGGCGATCTCGGCGGTAGCATCGTCGCTGCCGCCGTCGGCGACGACCACGTCCACCCCCCGCGCGCGCAGCGGTGCCAGCGCGCGCAGGCAGCTCTCGATGTTGCGCGCCTCGTTCAGAGTCGGAATGACGATCGAAAGATGCACCCGGTTTTCCTCGCCCTCATCTTTTGAGATCGTTCAATGTCCAGTCGTACTCCAGAAAGCGCACCGGCAATCGCGCCTCGCGGACCGCCAGCCGCTCCGCGGCATCGTCGGCAAGCTGCTGCGCGTAGCGGGACAGCCACTTCTCGACCGATCCGGCCTGGCTCCGGAAGTCGGCGCCGTACCAATCGAAGATCTTCGAGACCTGCAGGCTGCCGTCGCGCACGCGGTTGCGGCTGCGGTCGGAGAGGAAACGCACGACGCTGTCTTCCAACTGCGCGTCGAGGCGTTGCGCCACGAAAGCCTCGGGACGCAGCGCCGGGCAGCCGATCGAGGCGCAGTTCACCGCCATGTGGATGCGCGGTTCGTCGAATGCGCCGGGCGCGCGGATCATGCCGTGCTCGATATCGTCGAGCGAGCGCTCCTGGCCGAGCAACGTGAAGAAGCGCCTTTTCCAGGGGCTGCGCAATACGGACCCGAGATCCCGGATCGATTTCAGATCCGGATAGCGGGTCAGGATCAGTTCGACGGTGAAGGCGTTGTAGGCGTTGATCAGAAATGCGAGCTTCTGCGCCCTGGTCCAGTCGTCGTATTCGGACTGCGAGACCGCGGACAGCGATGCGAGATAGGCTTCCAGCGACGCGCGCTCGGCCGTAAAGCCGAGATAATCCACCCGGCTCGCGTGTCCGTCCGCGATCCAGGCCACGTGCTTGCGGGTCAGCGCGTCCCACTGCGCGTGCCCGTGGTCGAATGCCCGCGCGGGCAGCGTGTGGAGAAAGAGCAGGAGAACACCCGACGCGAAGATGCAAAGACGCCGAGAAAAGCGACAGATCGACTGGAATGACTGGCCTTGAGGCCGCGCAACAGGAGGCGTCTGATTCATCGATGCCCAATTCTCGGCCGGACCTCGCATTGTTGTCCTCGCCCCTTTTTTTCTTTGCGTCTTCGCGCCTCTGCGTCGAGGAAGTTCGCGCTCATCCACGCAGCCACGCGTGGTAGCGTTCCACCCAGGCGAGCAGCCTCTCGGGTGCGTGCGCGCGCTTCCAGGCCCCGGCCGCGTACTTGTTCGCTTCCGCCAGCGTCGGGTAGATGTGGATGGTGCCGAGGATCTTGTTCAGCCCGATCCCGTGGCGCATCGCCAGGACGAATTCGGCAATCAGATCGCCGGCATGTTCGCCGACGATGGTGACGCCCAGAATCCTGTCCTTGCCCGGGGCCGTGAGGACTTTTACCACGCCATGCGCCTCGGAATCGGCGATGGCGCGGTCCAGGTCTTCGATGCCGTAGGCCGCCACCTCGTAGGGAATGCCTTTGTCCTTCGCCTCGGTCTCGTTCAGTCCGACCCGGGCGACTTCGGGATCGGTGAAGGTTGACCAGGGAATCACCGAGTAATCGGCGCGGAATTTCTTCACGCCGCCGAACAGCGCGTTCACTGCGGCGTACCACGCCTGGTGCGAGGCGGTATGGGTGAATTGATACGGGCCCGCGACGTCGCCGCAGGCATAGATGTTCGGATAGATCGTCTGCAGGAACTCGTTGGTATCGACCGTTCT
This sequence comes from Burkholderiales bacterium, assembly GCA_035651315.1. Lineage (GTDB taxonomy): Bacteria > Pseudomonadota > Gammaproteobacteria > Burkholderiales > Eutrophovitaceae > DASRFY01. The sequence continues at coordinate 1,505 of DASRFY010000094.1, read as the reverse complement.
CGCCGCGGTCGTGCCGATGCCGAGCTCCTCCAGCCCGTAGCCGCTGGTGTTCGCGATCCGGCCGACCGCGACCAGCACCGCATCGAAGGGTAGGCGCGCTTCCCGGCCGCCGTGCTCGCACACCAGCACCTTTTCGCCGCCGTCGATCAGGAACTGTTTCGCCTTGTGATCGACGCGAAGGTCGACGCCTTCCTCGATGAGGCGCTTTTGCACCATTTCCGAGACTTCAGGGTCCTCCCGGATCAGGATCCGCGGCAGCATCTCGACCTGGGTGACCCTGGCGCCGAAGCGCGCGAAGCACTGGGCGAGTTCGCAGCCGATCGGCCCGCCGCCGAGCACCACCAGCCGCGGCGGCAATGTGCGCAGCCCCCAAACCGTATCGGAAGTAAGCGCGTCGACCTGATCGATGCCGGGGATCGCCGGCACGAAGGGACGCGCGCCGGCGGCGATCACGATCGCGCGCGTGGTCAGGGTCTTGCCGTTCACCTCGACTTCCCAGGGCGAGACGATCTTCACGTCGCCCGCTATGCATTCCACGCCCAGTTCGGTATAGCGCTGCACCGAGTCGTGCGGGGCCACTGCCTTGATGATCCGCTGCACGCGTTCCATCACGTCGGCGAAATTGAAGGTGGCGCTAGCCTCGCGGATGCCGAACTCCTGGGAGCGGCGCACCTGCGACAGGAACTTCGCGGAGCGGATCAGCGCTTTCGACGGCACGCAGCCGGTATTGAGGCAGTCGCCGCCCATTCTGTGCTTCTCGACGAGCGTGACCCTGGCCCTGACCGCGGCGGCGATGTAGGACGCGACCAGCCCCGCCGAGCCTGCGCCGATCACGATCACGTTGCGCTCGAAGCGCGCCGGCCTGCGCCAGCGCCGGTAGACGCGGCGCGCCTTCGCCGTGTCGACGAGGCTGCGCGCGATGAGCGGGAAAATCCCCAGCAGGGTAAAGGAGGCGATCAGGCCCGGCGACAGGATGCCGGACAGGGAGTCGAGCCTGGCGAGCTGGGTGCCGGCGTTCACGTAGACCACCGTTCCGGCGAGCATGCCGAGCTGGCTGACCCAGTAGAAGGTGCGGGTGCGCATCGGGGTGAGCCCCATCACCAGGTTGATGACGAAGAAAGGGAAGGCCGGCACCAGCCGCAGCGTGAAGAGGTAAAACACGCCGTCCCTTTCGATGCCGGCGTTGATCGCGCGCAGCCGGTCGCGAAAGCGTCCTTGCACGAAGTCGCGCAGCAGAAAGCGCGATACCAGAAAGGCGAGGGTGGCGCCGATCGTGGACGCGAACGAAACAACGATCGTGCCCCAAAGCAAACCGAATATCGCGCCCGCGGCGAGCGTCATCACCGCGGCTCCCGGCAGCGAAAGCCCGGTCACTGCGACATAGGCCGCGAAAAAGGCCGCGCCGGTGACGAGCGGGTGCGCATGGAAATAGTCGTCCAGCGCGGCCTGCCTGGATTTCAGGTAGGCGAGGCTCAAGTATTGCTGCACCGGTAAAACGAAGAAGG
>DASRFY010000093.1:0-39574 GCA_035651315.1 Burkholderiales bacterium | reverse complement strand
GATCGACACTCCCGAGCGCTGCACTTCGCGTATCGTCTCGGCCAGCCTCGCACCAAGGCCCGGGGACAGTCCCTCGAAGGGTTCATCGAGAAGCAGCAACTTGGTCGCGCTCATCAGCGCGCGCGCCAGCGCCACCATTTTCTGCTGCCCGCCGCTCAACTGCGCGGCCTTGCGTTCGCTCAGCGCCTCCAGCTCCGGCATCAGCAGATGGATGAACGCGAGCCGCTGCGAAGCCCGCGCGCCGTCGTGCATCCACGCCGGCAGCAGCAGGTTGTCCTTGACCGTCAGCCGTCCGATCAGCCGCCGGTCTTCGGGTACGTAGCCGATTCCCAGCCGGGCGCGCTGGAACGCCGGGACCGGTTCGAAATCGACGCCTTCCATGCTGATCCGGCCATGCGCCAGCGGAACCAAGCCCATCACGGCCCGCAGCGTCGTGGTCTTGCCCGCGCCATTGCGGCCCACGAGCGCGACCAGGCCGCCCCGCGGAACGGCGAAGGAAACGTCGCGCAGGATTTCCGCGCCCTGGATCGAGACCCGGACAGCCTCCAGCTCCAGCAAGGACCTCAGGTTCTGCATGACCTAGACATGACCGAGCACCGCCCTGCGCACGCCGGCATCCGCGAGTACCGCCTCGGGCCGACCGTCGGCGATCACCAGTCCCTGATCGAACACGAGCACGCGCCGGCTGTAACGAAGCACGACGTCCATGTCGTGCTCGACAAAGATGGTCGTGATCTCTGCGCCGCGCAGCACGGCGGCGAGCGTGTCCATTACCTCGAACTTGTCTTCCGTGCTCACCCCCGCTGTGGGCTCGTCCATCAGGAGCAGACGCGGCCGCAGCGCAACCGCGACGGCGATGTCGAGCAGCTTCCGCGCACCCTCGGGAAGCTCGTGCACGGTGCGCTGCGCGTGAGGCTCGAGACCGAACTGCGCGAGGATCCGCCGCGCCTCGGCGTGCGACTCGGTCCGGTGCAGCGGCGCCCAAAGGCCGACGCCTGCGCACCGGGCTGCAAGAGAAAGAAGCAGGTTCTCGATCACGGTCAGTCCGAGATAGAGCTGCGGGATCTGGAACGAGCGTGCCACGCCCATCCGGGTGATGCTTCGCGGCAGCAGCGCCGTAATGTCGCGGCCGGCGAGCACGATACGGCCACGTTCGGGTTTAAGGTATCCCGTGGCGAGGTTCAGGAACGTGGTCTTGCCGGAGCCGTTGGAACCGATAATGCCCACCATTTCGCCTTCGTCCACGCGCACGTTCAAGTTCTCCGCGGCGCGAACCATCCCGAAGAATCGGGTCAGGCCGACGGTTTCCAGCAGCGCGCTCACCGGGCGCCCCGCCGCGCCGCCGTCTGAGCGAGGCTCCACACTCCGCCCGGCAGAAAGAAAATGATGACGAGCAGCACGATTCCGAGGGTCATTTGCCAGGTGTAGGGCGAAAGCTCGAAGGCATAGTTGCGGATGAACTCGAACAGGATCGAACCCACCACCGGAGCCAGTACGCTGCCGGTGCCGCCTAGAATGGCGACGAAGACGAACTCGCCGGATTGCGACCAGAAGGCCAGGTCGGGCGTGATGTGTCCCACCGACAGGCCGATCAGCGCGCCGGCGATGCCGGCTAGCGCGCCGGCGATCACATAGGTGAGATAGACGATTCGCCACACCGACGTGCCGACGTATTCGACGCGCACCTCGTTGTCGCGGATCGCCCGCAGGACATAGCCGGCGGGCGAGACGGAAAAGCGGTGCGCGAGGTAGACCAGCAGCGCCACCAGTACCAGCGTCGACTCGTACAGGACGATGCGCAGGGACGCGGCGCCTGGCCGCCACCCGGCCAACGTCGGCTCGGCGATGCCGATGCCGTCGGTGCCGCCGGTCACCGCATAGAACTTGAGCAGGATGCCGTACAGCACCATCGAGAAGGCCAGATTGAGCAGCGCGAAGTACACCGCCCGGTAGCGCGCGATCAGCAGGCCCAGCAGCGCGCTGAGCATTGCTCCCGCGAGCAGGCCGAGGGCGAGCAGCACCAGCATCTCGTGCACGTCCCAATACTTGACTGCCATGCCGGCAGCATAGGCGCCGGCGGCGTAATACAGAGCATGCCCGAAAGTGAGCAGCTTTCCGCGCAGTAGCAGCACCACGCCCAGCACCGCCAGCGCCTTCGCCCCCGCCACGGTCAGCAGAAACAACACCCAACCCGAGAGCAGAAACGGCAGCGCCAGGAGCACGGCAAGCAAACCGAAGAAGGCGAGGGCTGCGCGGATGCGAGGAGGCATGGGCTAGATCCTGCGCACTTCCACTTCCCCGAACAGGCCTTGCGGCCGGAACAGCAGCACCAGCGCCATCATCAAGTAGATCGCGAACAGGTCCAGCTCGGGAAACAGATACACCGCGGCAGAGCGGGCCAGTCCCACCACGAGGGCGCCCAGCGCCGCGCCGCCGATGCTTCCCAGCCCGCCGATGGCGATGACGGCGAACGAGGTCACGAGCACATCGGCGCCCACTCCGGGCACCAGAGAAAACATCGGCGCGGTGTACGCCCCGCCCAGCGCGGCCAGGATCGCACCGGCGGTGAACGCCCAGGTGTATACGCGCGGCACGTCGATGCCCAACGTCAAGCTCACCTCCCGGTCGGTGATGACCGACTGCAGCACCTTGCCCAGCCGCGTGCGCGTTACCACCAGCCAGAGCAGTCCTCCCACGGCGAGCGCCACCGCCGTCAGAAGGAAGGGATACCAAGCGTAATTCACGCCCCCCAGTCTCACCCGGCCGAGGAAGCTGTAGGGCGTCTCGGCGAAGATCGGGCTCACGCCCCAGGTCAGCTTGACCACATCCTCCAGAATCAGGGAAATCGAGAAGGTGAGCAGGAGCTGCACCTCCTCGTCCCGGGCGTAGACCCGCCGCAGGAACAGCCGCTCGATCAGGGGCCCTGCAACGACCCCGATCACCACCGCCGCGAGAAAAAGAAGACCGTAGCCGAGCGCTACCGTGGAGCCGCCGGCCGCGTAGCGCAGCACCAGCGTTGCGCCCAGGTACGCCCCGAGCGCATAGAGGTTCCCGTGGGCCAGATTGAGGACCCGCAGCACGCCATAGGTGAAGGTGAGCCCGGCGGAGACGAGAAACAGCCAGGACGCGTAAGTCAGACCGTCGAGCGCAATGACGGTAAGCAGGCGCACGGTAAGCCTTCGGCGCCTCTAGGCGGCCCGGGCCGCGCCGCTTACGGGCACTGTGCGCCGGGGAAGCCCCGATCGATCCAGTCCAGGCTCTTCATCCCGTCCGGCGGATTGACGCAGCGGGCGGAGAATACGCGGATCTGGCTGAAGGTGTTGACGCCCAGCGCCGGGTCGAACTTGATTACTGCATAGCCCGCGGGCTCGATCGCCTGATGGCCACCGCCGATCGCCATGGCAATGTGACCGCTGGGCGAGTCGAACTCCACGTGCTCGAAGGCCGCGGCGACCTGCTCCCCGGTCGGCCAGCGACCCGCGGTCTTGATCGCCTTCTCGTAAGCCGCGCGCAGTCCCTGCAGCGCCTGGATGTAATGGTAAGCGCCGTGGGCGATGTAGTTGTTGGGGGCGAGGCCGTACTTCTGCCGGTACAGCTCGATGAACTGTTTGCGCAGGGCATTCTTCTCCATCTCCGGCGACACGATGCCGTGTGGCCCGCGCGAACCGATCAGCATTCCCGGCGCCAGGTCCTTGATGTCCGATCCGGTGTTGTTGACCACCACCATGCTGCTCTCGAGCAGCCCGCGCGCCTTGGCCTGACCGGCGAAGGTGACCAGGTCGCCGCCCCAGAAGCTGGTGAAGACGACGTCGGGCTTTTCCACCAGGAGCTTGGAAATCTCGGCCGAATACTCGCCGGCGAACAGCTTCGGCCATAGCGCGTCGACCACCTTCACATTGGGCTTGAGTTTACGGATGCTGCGCTGGAACACCTCCCAGGAGTCGCGTCCCCAGGCGTAGTCCTGGTTCACGCCGGCGATGGTCTTCACGTTCGGATTCATGGCCAGCACGTAACGAGCCGCGCCCACGCCGTCGATCACGGTGTGCGCGTTGGTTCGGAACACGTAGGGGTGCTTGCCTTCCTCGAACACGCGGTCCGTCCCGCAGTCCGAGAGTATGGTGAGGACCTTCAATTCGTCGGCGACGGGCGGCACCGCCAGGCAGTTGGCGCTCGAGATGTAACCCATCACCGCGCTCACTTTCTCGTCCAGCACCAGGCGGCGGAATTCGGTGACGACCTTGTCCGCCGGCCCTGCTTCATCGGTGAAGACCGGCACCAGCTTGACGCCCCCGATCCCGCCCTCCTTGTTGATCTTGTCGATCCACAATTCTGCGGCGTTGCGGGAGGGAATGCCGAACGGTCCCGAGGCCGGGCCGGACAGAAACGCGACCACGCCGATCTTCAGTTCGGAGGGCGCGCCGGCGACCGGCGCCGCCCGCACCGCGGCTAGGAAACCGCATAGAACGATTGCGACCAGCGACGAAACAGCGAAGGTATGCCGATTCATGGTGTCTCCTCCCCCGGTGAACGACCGATCGACGTTATTTGCCCGTCCCAATCTATCGAGTCGGAATTCCTGCGTCAAGCAAGATGCGAGGATGAGCGCGAATGGCCTGCGTTTCGGCAAGGACTTGCGTTATTCTTTGGCGGCTTCGGTCACCGCGTCGGCGACGAGCTTTTGAAGGCGGTCGCGCGGCGTCTGACGGACTGCCTCAGAAAGGAAGACACGGTCGCTCGCATGGGAGGAGATGAGTTCGTCGTCCTGTTGGGCGAGCTGGGAAACGCGAAGGACGCAGCCGCAATCGGCGGCAACATACTGCACGAGCTGCCCCAGCCGTTCAACGTCGAGCGGCACGAGCTGTGGATCTCGTGCAGCATAGCCATCAGCATGTATCCCGATGACGGCAAGACGCTGACCGAGCTCATGATCAACGCCGACCAGGCGATGTACCGCGTGAAGAAGGAGCGGCGCAACGGCTATCGCTTCTTCTCGCCCGAGTCGCCCGAGCCGCGAACCGCGACGCCGGGATAGACATTAGAATTCGCAATCTCCGTCCTCATCCTGTCGTCGTAATGCCCGAAACAACGCCGTTCGACAGCATCCTGGCGCAGTGTCGCGACCTCGTCTGCGAGCGCCTGACCGCCGCGCTGTCGGGCATGCTCGACAAGGTGGACGACGCCGTTCTGGCTCTCATCAAGGAGACGCGAGACGCGCGGACGCAGAAGCTGTACATGGCGACCCGGGACAAGGTGCTTGCCCAGCGCGACGCCATCGAGAGCCAGTTCCGCATCCGCTACCTGCGCGAGTTCCAGGAACGCAGCAACCGGGTGAAGAAGATCGGCGCGAGCTTCTCCGACATCGATCTGTCCACCCTCGAACTGGAGCTGGTGCCCGAGGACGATCTGGAAGAGACGCTCAAGTTCAACGCCATGGCAGCCAAGCTGCGGCAGTATTGCGAGGAGGAACTCGTCGCCCTCGATCAGCGGATGGGCGTACTGCTCGGCGATGCCGGCCTGCAGCCGGAGGACGACCCCTTTACGCCGCAGGGAATCTGCGACGCGTACAAGCACACCTGCCGCCAGATCGAGTCCGACGTCGACGTGCGGACGATCCTGCTCAAGCTGTTCGACGACTATGTGCTCGACGACATCCGTCCCATCTACAAGGCCGCGAACGCGTTTCTGGTCGAAAACTCGATCCTGCCGAAAATCCGCGGCCACGCCGCCCGTCCGGAGGGCGGCAAGGCGCCGCCCGGCGCGCCTTCCGAAACGGCTGCGCAGGAGGCGGCAGGCGAGGAGCAGGACCTGTTTTCGGTCCTGCACAAGCTGCTCGCCACCCGCAAGCCCGCAACGCAAGCGGGTGCGTCTGCGGCAGCGGGCGCACCCGCTCCGGCCGCGGCGGCAAGCCCTGCCCTCGCCGGCGCGCCGGCGCAGGGCATGGTGGTCCCGCCCAGACAACCGCCCGTTGCCGGTGCCCCCGGCGGTGCGGCAGGTGCGACCGACGAGGTGCGCGCTGCGCTGCAAGGCGCGGAACTGCTGCGCTCTCTGACGCGCCTTCAGCTCGGCGATGTCAGCGCGGTCGGCGGTCCCGGCCTGCCGCTCGCTGGGGCCATCGTCGAGCCGGGCACGACCAACGTCCTGCACGAGCTGAAGGGCACCAGCCTGGCCAGCGGCATGAACCAGATGGACGTGATGACACTGGACATCATGGCCATGCTGTTCGATCAGTTGTTCGACGATCCCGAGATCCCGGCCGGCGTCAAGGGGCTGATCGGCCGGCTGCAGATCCCGATGCTCAAGGTCGCGATCGCCGACAAGGCGTTTTTCTCCAAGAAAACCCATCCTGCCCGGCAGATGCTGGACACGCTGGGGGAAGTCTCCGCGCGCCTGCCTGCGGACTTCAACGCCTCCAACCCGCTCTACGCGCAACTGGAGGAGATCCTGCAGGAGCTCATCGACGGCTTCGAGGACAACATCGAGATCTTTGATGCCGTGCGCGAACGCCTCCAGACTCTCATCGCCGAGGAGGACCGGCGCGTCGAGCAGGAGATGCAATCGGCCGCCAGACAGATCGAGCAGCAGGAAAGCCTCGCGCTCGCCAAGACCGTGGCACAGGCGGAGATCAAGGTCCGCCTGCGCGGCCGCGACGTGCCGCGCCAGGTGAGCGAATTCCTGGTCGAGGAATGGGTCAAGTTCCTGATCGTCGTCGAGGTCAAGTTCGGGGAGAGCAGCGACGACTGGAAGAAGGCGCTCGAAACCATGGACCTGCTCATCTGGAGCGTCGAACCCAAGAGCACGGCGGAGGACCGGCGCAGGCTGGTGAGCACGGTGCCCGAACTGCTGAAACGCCTGGCCGCCGGCCTACAGACGGCCGGCGTCGAGGAGGCCGTGCGCACGCGCTTTTTCAATGAGCTGCGCAAGCTGCACACCGAGATGATCAGCAGGGCTGCGGCGGCGAACGGCGCGGCGGCCGCGAACGTCCCCGCGCCATCGGAGTCGGTGCCCGTGTTGCAGCCGGCATCCGCGCCGGAACAGATGGAACCCGCCGCCCCGGTTGCGCCGATCCTGCCTTCGCTCGTGATACCGCCGGTGCCGGGCATCGGCGAGACCATCGAAGCCGCGGAACCCGCGCCCACGGCAGCGTTGCCTCCGCTGCCCCCCATTCCGCCTTCACTCGTCACGCCACCTCTCGCCGCGAAATCCGCAGCGCTGGATGTTGGGGAGCCCGCGCCTTCCAAGGCAGCTGCGCCGATTCCGCCGGCGCCTTCGCCTCCTGCCAGGCCGGTTGCCCCGAGCAGGCCCGGAGCCGTGGAGGCTGCGAAGCCCGCAGCCGCGCCCAAACCCGTCGCCGCGCCAGTTCCGCCCGCACCGGTCACGCCGGCCGCACCCGGTAAAGCGAGCGCCCCGGAGCCCGCGTCGCTGAATTTCACCCGCCCCGTGACCGTCGCCAACCCGTTCGGCGACGGCAAGGTTCAGGTCGACGATCTGGACTTCACCGCGCAGCTCGGCCCCAGTGCCCCGGCGGCGAAACGCGGGGCAACCGTCCCCGACATTCCCGACAGCCTCGTGGTCGGAGCCTGGGTCGAGATTTACGACAAGGGCGAACGAGAATCGCGGCGACCGGCCAGACTGTCCTTCGTCAGTCCGCTCAAGACCCGCTACCTGTTCGTGAACCGGCAGGGTAAGACCACGCTCGAATGTTCGCGGGCGGAGCTGGCACGCCGCTTCCGACTCGGCGAGGTGACGATCACCAACCAAGTGTCCGAGACCCCCCTGTTCGATCGCATCGCGGAGGGGCTGGTCGACAAGCTGGGCGGCTCCAAGGGCTCCGGCTGAGCGGAGGTTGCCGCCCGCCGCGCGGGCGCGCGCGTGCGCGACGTCGCGCACGATGCGAAATCGCGCCACGCGGCTTCGTGACGGGACCGGACAGAGCCGGCGCGCGGCGTGTGTCAATCCGCCAGGCCGGCGAACAAGGGCGTACTCAGATAGCGCTCCCCGAACGACGGAATAATCACCACCATCAGCCTGCCGGCATTTTCCGGCCGGCGCGCGACTTCGAGCGCCGCCCACATGGCGGCGCCGGAAGAGATGCCGACCAGCAGGCCCTCCTCGCGGGCCATCCGGCGCGCGATGTCGAAGGCGTCCTCATTCTTTACCCGCACCACTTCGTCGTAAATATCGGTGTTCAGGATCTCCGGAACGAATCCCGCGCCAATTCCCTGCATCGGGTGCGGACCGGCTTGTCCGCCGGATAGGACGGCCGACGCCTCGGGCTCCACTGCAACACACCGGAAGGAGGATTTTCTCGCCTTCAGCACTTCACCCACACCGGTGATGGTTCCCCCGGTGCCGATGCCTGAAACCAGAATATCGGCCTTGCCGTCGGTGTCGCGCCAGATTTCCTCTGCGGTCGTGCGGCGATGCACTTCGGCGTTGGCGGGATTGCGGAATTGCTGCGGAATGAAGTAGCGCGAATCGGCCGCGGCCATTTCTTCGGCTTTTCTCATCGCGCCGGGAAGGCGCTCCGCCCCAGGCGTCAGGACCAGCTCGGCGCCGTAGGCGCGCAGAAGCATGCGCCGCTCCCGGCTCATCGTGTCCGGCATCACCATCGTGCATTTGTAGCCGCGCGCCGCGCACACCATCGCCAGGGCGATGCCGGTGTTGCCGCTGGTCGGCTCCAGGATGATGGTGTCGGCTTTGATCCGGCCGGCCTTCTCCGCCGCCTCGATCATCGACAGGCCGATCCGGTCCTTCACGCTGTGCGCCGGATTGTAGAACTCCAGCTTGGCGAGAACCTGCGCCGCGCAGCTCGCGGCGAGGCGATTGATCCGCACCAGCGGCGTGTTGCCGATCAGCGCGGTGACATCTTCGGCGATGTTCATTCCTCCTCCCCTGGGGCGGCGGGACGCCCGCTGCGAGCGTTCGGTGCGCGCGTCCCGATTTCTCAGTTTGCGTGACGAAGAAATTCCTGGAGCGCCGGGTTCTCGAATACCGACACGTTGAAGCGCATCCACGCCGAACGCTCCAGATTCGGACGAAACACCGCGCCCGGCGCGAGGATGATGCCTTTCTGGAAGGCGCGGTTCGACAGCTCGGCCGCATCCTCGACCTGCGGAAACCGGGCCCACAGGAACATTCCGGCGGACGGCTCGACAAATACCTCCATGCCGAGTCTTTCCATCGTCTCGAGCGTCCGGTTGCGCGCCGACTCGAGCCGCCCTCGCAGCCGCTCGACGAACTTCCGGAAATGTCCCTCCACGAGCATCTGATAGACGAGCCTCTCGCCGAACTGCGAAGTCGTGATGCACGACATCATCTTCATGTCGGTCACGCCTTCCGCGATGTCGCGCCGGCAGGCGAGATATCCGACCCGCAGGCTGCCCGACAGCGTCTTGGAAAAGCTGCTGATATAGATCACCCGGTTCAACTGGTCCAGCGTCGCGAGACGCTGCGTCGGCGCGGGCTGCAGATCGCAGAACACGTCGTCTTCCACGACCAGGAAATCGTACTTTTCCGCCGCCTGCAGCACCCGGAACGCGACCGAGGGGCTCATGTCGCCGCTGGTGGGGTTCTGCATGGCCGACTGGGTGAAATACAGCTTGGGCCGATGCGTTTCCGCAATCCGCACAAGCGCAGCCACGTCCGGACCGTCCGCATTGCGCGGCACGCCGTGCAGCCGCGCCCCGTAGACGCGGAGGTTCGCGAAAAAATTGTAGTAGCCCGGGTCGTCGACCATGACCGAGTCGCCGGGTTTCAGAACGAAGCGCATGACCAGATCGAGCGCCTGACTGACGCCGTGCGTGAGCACGATCTGCTCCGGGGTCGCGGCCACGTCGAGCGCGGCGAGTTTCAGTTGCAGCTGTTCGCGCAGCGGCAGATAGCCCTTCGGATTGCCGTAGCCCAGCAGGTGCGACCCCTTCATGCGCGTCAGCACCCGCAGGTTGTGCCGCAGTCCGGTCTCGTCCATCCAGTCGTCCGGCAGCCAGGGCCCGCCCGCCAATATGCGCCCGTCGTGCTCGTCGAGATATCTGCGAAACAGCCACGCCACGTCCACCATGTGCTCCGCCGGAGCGGCGCCCTCCCGCGAGCCGTGGCCGTTGACGCGATTCGCGGCGAAGAATCCCGCGCCGCGGCGCGACTGCAGGAAGCCCAGGGCGACCAGACGATCGTAGGCCTCGACCACCGTGAACCGGCTCACTTTGTACTTCTTGGCGAAAGTCCGGATCGAGGGCAGGCGCGCACCGGGCATCAGAACGCGGCTCTCGATCTGCCGGCAAACGCCGTGGACGATCTGGTCCACCAGCGCCACTTCATTCTGTCGGTCGATGTGCAGAGACATCATACGGTGCGCTTCCCTCTGTCTTGAAGGCGTCGCCTGTACTGTACCGGTCGGCCGGCAGAGACAGTTCGCCGGCCGATCTGCACAACTGTACATGTGTGACGAATGAAGTGTCCGCTACCGTCGGCGCACCGTCAAGAACGGACAAAGTGCGGAACGCACTGTTGCGACCATCCGGAAAGGAGAGATTCGCATGAACGACCTGATTCGACGTCAATGGCTCAAGGCGGGCGCCGCGCTCGCCGCATTTTCGGTTCTGCCTTCGCGGTGGATCGGCGAGGCCGAAGCGGCCGAAGACAGGAGGCCGTGGAAGGTCTCCGGCAGCTACCTGGAATCGTGCAACTGTGCCGCCGCGTGCCCCTGCATTTTCGGCAGCGCGCCCACGCAGGGAAACTGCACGGCGCTGATCGGCTGGCACATCGACGAGGGTCGTTTCGGCGACGTCAAGCTGGACGGCCTGAACGCCGCGCTCGCCGTGCAATCGTCCGGACACATGCTGCAGTCGAAGTGGCGCGTCGCGCTCTACCTCGACGAGCGCGGCAACGAAAAGCAGCGCAACGCGCTCGCCGCCATCTTCTCCGGACAGGCGGGCGGCCATATGAGCGTGCTCGCCGGCTTTATCGGCGAAGTGATGGGCGTACAACCCGCGAAACTCGAGTACGTGGCGAACGGGCGCATGCGCAGCATGCAGATCCAGGGCATCGCCCAGATGGAAATCGAAGCCATGAAGGGACAGGGCGGCGGAACGGTTCTGGTAAGCGGGAATCCCGTCGCCGTGGTCCCCGCAACGCCTGCGGTGGTGGCGACTTCACGCAGCCTGCGCTACCGCGACCACGACCTGTCCTGGGAGCTGTCCGGCCGCAACGGGTTCTATTCGCCCTTCACGTATCAAGCCTGACGATGATCGTTGCGGCCCAGGCCTTGCCCCTGCCGCGAGCGCGCGATCGCGTGGCGGTGCTCGGCGTGCTCGCCGGGCTCGCCGCGCTGTCGTGGGCGTACATGTTCTACATGGAGTGGGGCATGCGTCGCATGGAGTTCGGCGCGTACATGGCGATCATGCCCGCGATGACGGACTGGGGTTTCGCCGACTTGTGTCTGGTATGGCTGATGTGGGCAATGATGATGACCGCGATGATGCTGCCCTCCGCAGTCCCGATGGCACTCGCCTATCTCGGGATCCGGCGCGCCCGCGGCGGGGCCGCACGGCCGATTGTCACGACCAGCCTGCTCATCGCCGGTTATCTCGCGGTCTGGATTGCCTTCAGCATTGCCGCCTCGCTTTTGCAGTGGGCGCTGCTCGAAGCTGCGCTGATTACCCCGATGATGGATAGCGCGAGCACAATCCTGAGCGGTTCCCTTCTGATCGGCGCCGGCGTATTCCAGTTCACATCCCTCAAGCGTGCGTGCCTCACGGGGTGCCGTTCGCCGGTGCAATTTCTTCTGAACGCCTGGCAGGACGGACTGCTCGGGCCGTTTGCAACGGGATGGAAGAACGGTACCGTCTGCCTCGGCTGTTGTTGGGCGCTGATGCTGCTGCCGCTTGCGCTGGGCGTCATGAACCTGCTGTGGATGGCTGCGCTCACCGGCTTCCTGCTGGTCGAAAAGGCTTTCCCCCGCGGAGATTGGGTGGGACGCATTGCGGGTTTTGCGCTGATCTCCTGGGGTAGCGCAGTGCTTGCGACGCACCTCGTATCGTGAGGTCCCCGACAGTTTCCGGGCAAGCAAAAAGCGGCTAAGCGCTACTGCGCTTAGCTGCTTGAAGTAACTGGCGCGCCCGGCAGGATTTGAACCCACGACCCCCTGGTTCGTAGGCAGATTTCGGGATCTTCAGTGCATTAACAATCAGCCACTTGCAATGCTTGCCAATCTCGATTCCAGCCTGTTCCGGTCACACTTTGGGCACAGTCAGTCTGAGCAGCGGCACAGGTTGGTCCCAACAGAAACGGGGTCCAGCCATGCGGACGTTCAACGTCCGCAGTCACCGACGCGCGCCGCTCTTGCGCACGTCGGGGTGGACTGCGCGCTCATGCCGCAACGTCGACGTATTCGACGCGGCTCGCGGGCTGGGGAATGGCAATGCCGTCTTCGCGCATGCCATCAAGATGAAACTCGATGGCCTCGCGGATCTGCGCTTCGGCCTCCTCTACCGTTGCGCCGGTTGCGACGCAGCCGGGAAGGTCAGGCACGTACGCCGAGTAGTTGTTCCCGGCCTTTTCGATCACGATTGCGTAGCGCATAGCGCCCTCACTTTTTCAAACCAGCTTGCTTCAAGATACTGTTCAAGGTACCGGGAGCAAGATCGTCGTTCGGCTTCCCCGGCACGGTAACACGACCGGGCTTCGCCGAATGCCTGAATTGGCGATGGCTACTTCGGGTCGCCGCCAAGAACCAGCCATCGTCGCTCAGCATTCGAAGAACCTCCCGGATCTTCATCCGGCAAGAATATCAATGACCGTCGGAGCCTGCTAAACAAAACGCTTTTTGTTGCGTCAGAGTTAAGCGCCAAGCGACGCCCTGAAGTGTGTCATCCGGGCCCGCCCGCGTTCGCCTTTCCCAAAGTCCACAACGCTGGCCCGCCCTAGCACCTGGTACCGCGCCGCCGGCGCGGTCTGCGCAATCAGTGGCGTTCAATGGCAAAATCGGTTGCCAGGCAGCGAGCATGTCGAGGCGTACGGACATGGAAGGATGAGCAAAGAGCGGTCACGCATTGCAAAGCTTTCGCGCCCGCGTCTATACGATGCGTTTCCGCGGGAGCGACTGTTTGCGCAGCTGGATCGTCTGCGCGCTCATTCCTGCATCTGGATCAGCGGCCCGCCCGGGGCGGGAAAGACAACGTTGGTAGGCAGTTACGTGGAGGCGCGCCATGCCTCACACCTTTGGTATCAAGTCGATGCCGGAGACAGCGACCCCGCGACCTTTTTCTCCTACTTGGTGGACCTCGACCGACAGGCGAACCGTAAGTCGAAACCGCTTCCCTATCTCACGCCGGAGTACCTGCGGGATCTTCCCGGCTTCACACGGCGGTTCTTCCGTGAATTATTTGCGCGGCTCTCCGAGGAATGTCTGGTCGTTCTCGACAACTGCCAGGAGGCGGCCTCCGAGACCTTTTCCCAGGTGCTTCGGGACGCGGTGTCAGAAGTGCCCGAGGGAATCTGCATGGTCGCGATCAGCAGGGAGCAGGTACCGGGGGCGCTCGCCCGGCTCGCGGCGGTGCACCAGGTCGCGCTGCTCGATTGGTCGGCCTTACGCCTGAACGAAGACGAAGCCCTCGGCATCATCGCGCGCGCGGGCGTGGGCGAGCCTCCGAGCTTCAGGGACCTCTATACGCGGTCCGGTGGCTGGGCGGCCGGGCTCGTCCTGCACCTCGCACACCTGAAGCGCGGCGAGGTCGAGCGCTCCATCACCAGTCTGAGTTCCAACGAAGCCATCTTCGATTATTTCGCGGGCGAGATCTTCCACCGCATGTCCGCGCAAGAACGCGACATACTGATGAGGACGGCGCTGCTGCCTCAGGTAACGCCTGCCACGGCCGCTACGCTCTCGGGCTCAGCGGACGCCCCGAGCGTCCTGAACGCCCTTTTTCGGCGTCAGTACTTCATCGACCGCCGCACGGAACCCGAGATTTCGTATCGATACCACGACCTGTTCCGGGAGTTCCTCCTTTCGAAGGCGGAGCAGACCTACTCGACAGCAGGACTCAACGAAGCGCGTTTGCGCGCTGGGCGGGCACTAATAGACGGCGGTGAATCGGCGCCGGGAATCGAGCTGCTGCGCCAGGCTGGCCAGTGGCAGGTCTTGTCCGATGCGATCGTGCGGCTGGCACCGGGCCTGCTCGCGCAAGGAAGATGGCGAACGCTACAGCAGTGGATCCGGGCGCTACCCACTGAAGTTCAAGCGGCGAACCCATGGTTGCTGTACTGGCTGGGAACTTCCGAGATTCCGATCGATCAACCTGCGGCGCAGAGAATCCTGGCGGAAGCGTACGAGCGGTTCGCGGCGTCACAGGACCGGCGTGCGCAGATACTGTGCGTAAGCGGCCTTTGCGAGGCCATCTATTTCATGATGGGGGATTACTCGGGATTGGACCGGTGGATCCCCCTGCTCGAAGGACTTCTGACGGGCAGCGTGAACGACCTCGATCCACCGGAGCAGATCCGCGCCTATTCTGCGTTGCTCTCCGCGCTCTTCTGGCGACAGCCCGGACACCCTAAGTTGTTGGCGACCGTGGACCAGGTGATCACGATGCTCGACTGGGACGTAGACGTCAATCGGCGCGTGACAGCAGGAGTCCTCACGCTGCAGCCGCTCAATCTGCTCGCGGACTGGGAGCGGGTGCGCAAGGTGATCGATCGGATCCAGCCGCTGGTCGATAGCGCAGAAGTGACGCCGTTGTTGGCATCCCACTGGCACTCGTTCGTGGGCTGGTACTACTACATTCACGCCGAGGACGAGGTCGCTTGGAAGCTGTTCAAGGCGGCCGAGGAAGTGGCGTTGAGAAACAACCTGCCTTACAGCGCGTGCATGGCCGATGCGTTCTGGGCGTTCTCCTGCATTTTGAGTAGACATCTGGAACAGGGGAAGCGTTTGATTGACCGCGTTCGTGACACGCTGCGGTCGGGCCGCGTACTCGACCGGGCGCAGTTTCACCTTGCGCTGGCCCGTTATCACTGCGCCGAGGCCGAGTTCGATAAGGCGGTGACTATGGGCAGGCTCGCCGCGCAGGATGCAAGCGCGACGGGCTCGCCCTTCATGCAAACCAATTGGCATGCTTCGATCGCGGCCATCATGGCCGATTGTGGTCACTTCGGGGAAGCGGAGTCCCTAATGAGCTCGGCCCGGAGGGCCAGTGCCGGCACGCCGATTCGCCAGTACGAGGCATTCCTGCTGATGCTCGACGCGTATCTCAGCCTCGTCTGGCGCAAGGATGGACAGGAGCGCGATCTGCTGCGACGTTCTCTGACCTCGTCCAGGGCCTCGCAGACCCACATGTTCTTCCGTTACTTCATTCGCGACGTCCCACGCATCATGCTCGACGTTGCAATCCGGGAAAACATCGAGTCGGAATATGCCCTGTGGATGGTGAATGCGTTGCGGATTCGACCCGCGCCAGGCGCGGGCGAGGCTTGGCCATGGCCGCTGAAGATCTACACCTTGGGCCGATTCGAGCTGCTGATCGAGGGCAAGCCCGTGATTTTCTCGCGCAAAAGCCCGAAGAAAATCATCGGCCTGCTCAAGGCCATCGTGGCGCTCGGCGGAATGCAAGTTCCGGAGCGCCAACTCATCGACGCGCTCTGGCCGGAAGAGGAGGGAGACGCCGGACACGAGGCATTTGCGATCGCCCTCCATCGCCTGCGGAAGCTTTTCGGCGATCTCTCTTTGGTCGATTTGAAGGACAGCCGCGTGTCGTTGGACCACGGCCTTTGCTGGGTCGATCTGTGGGCCTTCGAGTGCAGCAGCGACGCGCCCGACGCCGACCAAGAGACCCTGAGACTGTACCGTGGGCCGTTCCTGCCGGACGACCGGGACGAGCCATGGACACTCTCCACACGCGAGCGAGCCCGTGGGCGCTTCGTGCGCGCCGTTTCTCGCCAAGCGGGCCGCCTCGAGGCCGCACAACAATACCCCGCGGCGGCCGAGTTATACCAACGAGGCATCGAGGCCGACGACCTTGCCGAGGGGTTGTACCAGGGCTTGATGCGTTGCTACCAGCAAACGCAGCAGCGAGCCGAAGGCATGGCGGTGTACAGGAGGTTGCGAAGCGTGCTCTCCGTCACCCTCGGCGTCACACCATCTCCTTCCTCGGAACGCCTGTTCCGCGCCTTCCAGCAGAGTTAGTGCCGTTCGACGTCAAGCCGCGGGATTTTGCGTGGCATCGGGTATCCGTACCCAATCCGTACTTTCTGCTCGGCTATCTTGGCGCCCGTGATCCGGAGCACCAGATGCCTCTATCGGAGAGCTACGTCGTCAGGATGTATCAGCGCAGGTCGAAGTTCAGCGGTGTGGTGGAAATACCCCGAACCGGCCAGCGCAAGCCCTTCCGCAGCATGTTCGAGCTGTGGGCGATTGTCACTGACGGCGAGGCAGGTGCCGCGGTTATGGGAGCAACAGTGCCATCAACCAGGAGGAGAAGATGACCTCGACGCATACATGCTTGTCGCTCGGTATCCTGCTGCTCGCTGTCGGCCTGTCCGCCCGGGCTGATGTGCCGAAGGAGGGGCGATTCGACTACAAGGCCTGCTATGCAGGGCCGCATCACATGACGGTCCACGCGAAAGACCAGATGGGCGGCGCCTACGAAGTCTACGGCATGCAACTCGCCGAGCCCAATCAACTCTTCTATAACCTGGTGGAATTGTGTCTCGGCTCCTGGACGCTCATCAAGGGCGAATACGCGGAGACCGGCTCGTGCGAGTTCACCGACCCGGCGGGCGACAAGTTCTTCGTCGTCTACTCCCGGAAGAATCAAGAGGACGGCGTTTGGCGAGCGATCAGCGGGACCGGAAAATACGACGGGATCGTGCTGTCCGGGAACTGGATGCCCTTCACGCAGTTTTCACAGCCACCGGGACAAGTGCTCCAATGCAACAGGAACTGGGGATCGTATAAGTTACGCTGAACTTGCAACGTCCAGAAAATCCGCGTAGCGGCACGCTATAGTCTCAATACCAAGTTCGCCCGTTGATACAGAGCGGCCTCGCCAATCAAGCGGGCGTGACGATTTCTTGCATCACTCAAGCTGCGCATCGCTCCATTGCCGTCTTTGCTCTAGTGCTATGCGTAATAGTAAGTTGCTTGTGATAGCTCTGGCATAGCACAGAAGAAAAGAGAAAAGGCCTGCGATCTCGCAAGCCTTTGAAATCGGTGGCGCGCCCGGCAGGATTTGAACCCACGACCCCCTGGTTCGTAGCCAGGTACTCTATCCAACTGAGCTACGGGCGCGTAAAGAGGCGCGCATTATAGCAAAAGAGTCATCGCGGTAAATTGTCCGGCGCCGGTGGGCGACCGTGCGCCCGCCACAGCGTCGGGTACCGCGGTTCCGGCTCCGCCGGCGGACGAATCCTTTAGAATGCGCGTTTTTTCCGCGGCCTCCGCGCGCGTATGTCCCTCATCGTCCAGAAGTACGGCGGCACCTCGGTTGGATCCGTCGAGCGGATTCGGAACGTCGCCAGGCGCGTGGCCAAATGGAAATCCGCCGGGCACGACGTGGTGGTGGTGGTTTCCGCCATGGCGGGCGAAACCAACCGCCTGATCGCGCTCGCCAAGGAAATCCAGCCTCATCCCGATCCGCGGGAACTCGACGTCGTAGCCTCCACCGGCGAGCAGGTCACGATCGGGCTGACCGCCATGGCGCTGCAGAAACTCGGCTTCAAGGCGCGCTCGTATACCGGCGCCCAGGTACGCATGCTCACCGACAGCGCCCACACCAAGGCGCGCATCCTGAGCATCGACGAGGAGAATATCCGCGGCGCGTTGCGCGACGGCTACGTCGTCGTGGTCGCCGGTTTCCAGGGCGTGGACGAGGCCGGCAACATCACCACGCTGGGTCGCGGCGGATCGGACACCTCCGGCGTGGCGCTCGCCGCGGCGCTCAAGGCGGACGAGTGCCAGATCTATACCGACGTCGACGGCGTCTACACCACCGATCCGCGCATCGTGCCGGAGGCGCGCCGGCTGAAGACCATCACCTTCGAGGAAATGCTCGAGATGGCGAGCCTCGGCTCCAAGGTGCTGCAGATCCGGTCGGTGGAGTTTGCCGGCAAGTACAAGGTGCGGCTGCGGGTGCTCTCCAGTCTCACCGCGCCCGATCTGCCGATAGCCGAGGAGGCGCATTCCGGCACGCTGATTACTTTCGAGGAAGACGCAGACATGGAACAGGCGCTGGTTTCCGGCATCGCATTCAATCGCGACGAGGCGAAGGTCACCATCCTCGGCGTGCCAGACAGGCCCGGGATCGCCTTCGCGATCCTCGATCCCATCGCGAAGGCGAACATCGAGGTGGACGTCATCGTCCAGAACGTCGCCACCGACAACACCACCGACTTCTCCTTCACCGTGCACCGGAACGAGCTGAAGAAGACGCTCGACATCCTCAACAAGGTGGCGAAGGAGATCGGCGCCAGCGAAGTCCGCGGCGACGACCGGATCTGCAAGGTCGGACTGGTGGGCGTGGGCATGCGCTCGCACGTCGGCGTCGCGAGCCAGATGTTCAAGGCGCTCGCGGGAGAAGGCATCAACATCCAGATGATCTCCACCTCCGAGATCAAGATCACCGTCGTGATCGACGAGAAATACATGGAGCTCGCGGTGCGCGTACTGCACCGGTCTTTCGGTCTTGACCAGAGGTAGCGCCGGACATCGTTTGACCGAGGGGAGCTTAGCGACTATCCTCACAAAGGCGGTGACTGGTAATTCGTGATTACGAGTCACCGGTCACCAACCAGAGGCCGGAATTGGTGATTAGTGATTAGTAACAGATGAACGATCAAAGGACACACTGAGCGATTACAGGAGAGATGCCCGAGAGGCCACGCCGCCGCAGGCGGCCAGATAAAGAGGCGGGCGCACGCGCCCCCTTCGGCCTCTCAGAGTTGAAGTGCCACGAGTAGCGACCCGACGAAGGACACACTGAGCGATTACAGGAGAGATGCCCGAGAGGCCGAAGGGGGCGCCCTGCTAAGGCGTTATACGGCTTTAAACCGTATCGAGGGTTCGAATCCCTCTCTCTCCGCCAAATCAAAACGGGGGCTCAACGCCCCCGTTTTTGTTTGGCGCAGTGACGAGGGTGAGAACCCTCCGGTTCGACAATGCGACGTCCAGTGAACGTCGCATTGGACGCCGTCGCGCACTTTGCGACGGCGGTCCCGACTACAGGGAGGGATGGCTGGATCGCCATAAGGCGAGACAGACACAATCCCTCTCTCTCCGCCAAATCAAAACGGGGGCTCAGCGCCCCGTTTTTCGTTCTACTCAAGGGGACCGCTATTTGTCCTGCTTGTGCTTCAGGCGGCGGGGCTTCGTGGTCGCCTTCTCGTGCGCTAAGTCGCATGGTCGTTGTCCTCCCGGCCGCTGCCATGAATGCCATCTTCATCACCGAAGATCTCGTCATGCAGCAAGTGTAACGTTCACGAATCCGCCGCGTTGACGCCCGAGACGCCGTTTGCCGGCGTCCGGATATTCGATGCCGCTCGCCATGCAACATCGCCTTCGGCGGGTAGGATAATGTCGCGAACAAGCTGCAAACATGCACGGGAGGAAGACAATGAAAAAACGATCCGCGCTTCGCTCCGATCGGGGTTCTTTGCTCGCAAGCCTGGTGCTCGTGTGTGCTGTCCTGCCCGTTGGCTGCACCAGCCCTCCTCCGGCCGATCCCTATTGCAGCTATGCGCCGCTGGCCTCCGGCGCCGACGTGAAATCCGGGCAAGGCGCTCTCGAGGCGGACGGGACCACCGATGCCTATTTCTACGTCGTCGACGCGAACGGCAAGCAGATCGGCTACGCATCCCTGGGGAAGACTCTCGGCCTGGATCCCGGACCGTATCAATTGAAGGTCAACGAGAGCCCGCACCCCGTGACAGTGGCGAAAGGAATGCTGACCAAGTGCGCGACCGGGACGCTCAAGGTGAGCGGAGCGACTCCCGAGTACTACTACGTATACGATGCCGGCGGCCGGCAACTGCACTACGAAATGCTCGGCAAGGCGGCTTCGCTCATTCCCGGAACCTATCGCGTCAGGTTGAACAACTCCGAAGCGCCCGCGGAAGTGAAACCCAACCAGACGACCGAACTCAAGAGCGGAACGGTGGTCGTGCACGGCGGCACCGACGAGTACTACTATGTATTCGACCCCCTGGGCAAGCAGCTCGCCTACAACCATCTGGAGAAGTCCCTGGGCCTCTTCCCGGGTACTTACGGGGTCAAACTGAACAACAGCGAAACGAAGGCGAATATCGTCGCGGAGCAGATCGCCGAGCTGAAATCGGGAACGCTGCGGGTCAAAGGGTCGACGGACGACTACTACTACGTCCTGGACTCCCTCGGGAAGCAACTCGGCTACCAGGGCCTCAACAAGCCCATGGCTTTCTTCCCCGGAAGCCTTCGCGTCCAAGTGAACAAGAGCGAGGCGACCGCCACGCTCTCCGCGGCGCAGACCGTGGAACTGGAGACCGGGAGCTTGACCGCCTCCGGTGCCGGCGCCGATTACTATTACGTCCTCGACAAGGCCGGCAATCAGCTCGGCTATAACGGCGTCAACAAGGCGCTGGCGTTTTTCCCCGGCGGCTACGCCGTAAAGGTCGGGCAAGACACGCGTGCCGCCACGGTTGCCGCCGGACAGACGACTACGATCAAATTCTGATTCATGCCGACCGTCTTTCTCACGCATCCGCCCGAAGAGCTGAAAAACTATTACGGAGAGAAAGCACTCGCCGGACTCAAAGCGCTGGCAAGCGTGCGCCTGAATCCGAAGGGGCGAGACTTGAGCACTCGCGACATGATCGACGCCGCGCGCGCCATCCGAAGGTGATCGCCACTGCGCACATCGGCGGCCTCACCCCGCAGGCAATCGGGCACCAGTCGCTCGAAACCGTCGCCCAGGTCGCCGACTTCATCAAGGGCCGCACTCCCGAAGGCGCGGTGAACGGCGAGCGCGCAGCCAGACTGGTGCGGATGCGCAGCCGGTAAAAGCAGGACTCAGGACTCGGGACGCAGGACTGAGGGCTGAGTAAAACCGTGAATGTCGTAACTGCCCGACACCGTCGGACAGTCCGGCATTCGAGATTAGGTTTCGGAATGACACAAGGTTAGGCTGACCCTGAAGCTTCTTCCGGTCGTTTTCACGACCTTCACGGCATTCACGTCATTCACGCGATTCACAGCCTTCCCCCGTTCCGATGACACGAAAAGCAATTCAGCGCAAGATTGCCCCGTTCGAGCGGGGGGAGACTCGATAAATGGATGAACCGTCCGGCGCAGCCGAGCCGGCTGCGGCCCGCGGCCGCTGGTGGCAGCTCGCCGTCGGCGTGATCTGCATGTGCATGATCGCCAACCTGCAATACGGCTGGACGCTGTTCGTCAATCCGATCCAGGAAAAGTACGGCTGGACCAAGGCGGCCATCCAGGTCGCCTTCAGCGTCTTCGTGCTGCTGGAAACCTGGCTGGTGCCCGTCGAGGGCTATCTGGTGGATCGCTTCGGACCGCGGCCGGTGGTGCTCGCGGGCGGCGTGCTGTGCGGCGTCGCCTGGGTCCTGAACTCGGTGGCCGGCACCCTGCCCGCGCTCTACTTCGCGGCGGCGATCGGCGGCATCGGGGCGGGCGCGGTCTATGGCACCTGCGTGGGCAACAGCCTGAAGTGGTTCGCGGAGCGCCGCGGACTGGCGGCCGGACTGACGGCCGCGGGCTTCGGCGCCGGCTCGGCGCTGACGGTGCTGCCCATCACCGCGATGATCAAGACCCAGGGTTACGAGGCGACGTTTCTCCTTTTCGGGCTGCTGCAAGGCGGCGTGGTGGCGATCCTCGCCCTGTCCCTGAAGGCTCCCTACCATGGGTCGGTGGGGCTTGCCGCGCAGCGCGCCGCCTTGTCCACCGCGCGCCAGTACGCGCCGCTGGAGATGGCGCGCACGCCGGCATTCTGGGTCATGTACGCGATGTTCGTGATGATGGCCGCGGGCGGCCTGATGGCGACCGCGCAGCTCGCTCCCATCGCCAGGGACTTCAACGTCGCCGACATTCCGGTGAGCATCCTCGGCCTGACGCTGCCGGCGCTGACCTTCGCGCTGTCCATCGACCGCGTGCTCAACGGCCTGACGCGCCCGTTTTTCGGCTGGCTGTCGGATCGCATCGGCCGCGAGAACACCATGTTCCTCGCCTTTGCGCTGGAAGGCGTGGGCATCGTCCTGCTCGGTCATTTCGGCCGCGACCCGCTCTGGTTCGTCGTGCTCTCGGGCCTGGTGTTCTTCGCGTGGGGCGAGATCTACAGCCTTTTCCCCGCCACCTGCTGCGACATTTACGGCACCCGCTTCGCCACGGCCAACGCCGGACTGCTCTACACCGCGAAGGGTACCGCTTCGCTGCTGGTGCCGCTGGCGAGCGTGATGGCGACAGGCAGCGGCGGAGGCTGGCAGCAGGTGTTCGTCGTGGCGAGCGTGCTCAATTTCGCCGCCGCCGCGCTGGCCCTGGCTGCGCTCAAGCCGCTGCGCGCGCGCATGCGCGACAGCAGCGCGGTCGCAGCCGGAACTGCGCGGCTCAGCCGAACCTAGCGAAGTCCTGCAAGCCGCGCGATTCACGGTTATCCTCGCGTCCGTTCAACAGATCGTCTGGAGTCGGGAATGAAATTCGCAGTGGTCGGCGCCGGCGCCATCGGCGGCTATCTCGGCGCGAAGCTCGCGTTGTCCGGCGAGCCGGTCACCTTCATCGCCCGCGGCGCCAACCTCGCCGCCCTCCGCGGCGGCGGCATGAAGCTCGTCCTCGAGGACGGCTCCGAGCAAATCGCCCGCGAGGTGCGCGCGTTCGAGCATACAGGCGAGGTCGGGCCGCAGGATGCGATCCTGCTCGCCGTCAAGGCTCACCAGGTCGCGGCGGTGGCGCCGCAATTGGAGGCGCTGTGCCACGAGCAGACCATGATCGTGACCCTGCAGAACGGGATACCGTGGTGGTATTTCCAGAGCCACGGCGGTCCGCTGCAGGGCCGGCAGGTCCAGTCCGCCGACCCGGACGGCAGCATCGGGCGGCACATCGATCCGCGGCGCATCATCGGCTGCGTGGTGTACCCCGCCGCAGAGCTGGTTTCGCCGGGCGTGGTGCGGGTCGTCGAAGGCAACCGCTTCACGCTGGGCGAGCTGGA
Organism: Burkholderiales bacterium; assembly: GCA_035651315.1. Taxonomy (GTDB): domain Bacteria; phylum Pseudomonadota; class Gammaproteobacteria; order Burkholderiales; family Eutrophovitaceae; genus DASRFY01. Next base: position 16,397 of record DASRFY010000093.1, on the reverse strand, counting down.
CGGCAGCACCACCGCGCGCATCCAGGCGTTGTCGGAGAGCCTCGCCAAGGCAGGCTTCAAGGCGCCGGTGATCGCCGACATCCGCAGCGAGATCTGGCTCAAGCTGTGGGGCAACCTCAGCTTCAACCCGATCAGCGCGCTCACCCACGCCACCCTGGTCGACATCTGCCGGTTCCCGCTCTCGCGCGCGCTCGCCGCCGCCATGATGACGGAAGCGCAAGCGGTGGCGGAAAAGCTCGGCGTCACGTTCCGCGTTTCGCTGGAAAAGCGAATCGCGGGCGCGGAGCGCGTCGGCGCGCACAAGACCTCCATGCTGCAGGACGTGGAGCACGGCAAGCCGATCGAAATCGAGGCGCTGGTCGGCTCCGTGGCCGAGCTGGGGCGCATGACCGGCATACCCACGCCGCACATCGACGCGGTGTACGCCTGCGCGAGCCTGCTGGCGAAAACGCTCGCCTCGCAGCGCGGACGCCTGCGCGTAGAGGCAATCGACTGATATCTTTCTCGGGTACAAAAACCTATGGGTACGACACCTCAGACCCTGAACGAACTGCTCGCCGCCGGTGCGCATAACGCTGCCGCAATCGGCGCCCCCGGGCGCAAGCCGCTCGCTTATGGCGCGCTGCGAGCTTTCCTCGGCGAGACGGTGCAACGGCTCAACGCCCTCGGCGTTGGACGCAACGAACGCGTCGCGATCGTACTCGACAACGGACCGGAGATGGCGGTGTGCTTCCTCGCGGTCGCCTCGACCTGTACTGCGGCGCCGCTCAATCCCGCGTACAAAACCGAGGAGTACGAGTTCTATCTGGCCGATCTCAATGCAAAGCTGCTCATCGTCGAGGCGGGGAAGCATCTGCCGGCCATCGCGGTCGCCCAGCGCCTCGACATTCCGGTAGCGGAGCTGAGTCCGACGCCGGATGCCGGTGCGGGCACTTTCCGCATCAAAGTGCGCGCCAGCGATACCGTTGGCCGTGCCGCCGCGACCGGCGACGCGCAGCCGCAGGACATCGCGCTGGTGCTGCACACCTCGGGCACCACCTCGCGGCCCAAGATCGTTCCGCTGTCGCAGCGAAACATCTGCGCCTCCGCCGGCAACGTGCGCGCCACCCTCGCGCTGACCCCCGCCGACCGCGGCCTGAACATCATGCCGCTGTTCCACATCCACGGCCTGATCGCGGGTCTGCTGGCGCCGCTTTCCGCCGGCGGCGAAGTGTGCTGCACGCCCGGCTTCAACGCCCTGCACTTCTTCCGCTGGATGGCCGAGGTGCGGCCGACCTGGTATACGGCAGTGCCGACCATGCACCAGGCGATCCTCTCCCGCGCCGGTCACCACGCCGACGTCATCGGCAACAATCCGCTGCGCTTCATCCGTTCCTCCTCGTCGGCGCTTCCGCCCCAGGTGATCCGCGAGCTGGAGCAGACCTTCCGCGCGCCGGTCATCGAGTCCTACGGCATGACCGAGGCGGCGCACCAGATGGCGAGCAACCCGCTGCCGCCCGGAAAGCGCAAGCCCGGCTCCGTGGGGCTCGCCGCCGGGCCGGAAGTGGCGATCATGGACGAGAAGGGAAACCTGCTGCCGCCGGGCGCCACCGGCGAGATCGTCATCCGCGGCCGCAACGTGACCGCGGGCTACGAGAACAATCCCAAGGCCAACGACGAGGCGTTCACCAACGGCTGGTTCCGCACCGGCGACCAGGGAGTGATGGACGCCGAGGGCTACATCGCCCTCACCGGCCGGCTCAAGGAGATCATCAATCGCGGCGGCGAGAAGATCTCCCCGCGCGAAGTGGACGAGGTGCTGATGGACCATCCCGCGGTGCGACAGGTGGTCACCTTCGCCGTGCCGCACGACAAGCTCGGCGAGGACGTGGGCGCGGCGGTGGTGCTGCGCGAAGGCGCCCAGGCGACCGAGCGCGAACTGCGCGACTTCTGCGCGAAGCATCTCGCGGACTTCAAGGTGCCGCGCACCATCCTGTTCCTCGACGAGATCCCCAAGGGCGCCACTGGCAAGCTGCAGCGCATCGGGCTGGCGCAGAAGCTGGGCATCGCCGGTAAACGGTGACTGGCGATTCGTGATTGGTGACCGGTGAAAGCAAACCGTTGGTCGTTTGGCAGTTACCACTCACCGATTGAGAATCACGGCTTTTGCCCCCCGCGCGACAACTCCTCCGCCAGCGTCGACGCCGCGCGCGCCTCGATGCTTCCCGGGTACTCCTGTATCACGTGTTCGAGTGCGTCCCTTGCGCAGTGCTCATACTGCCTCGCTTTCGCCGGTTCCACGGCGCTTCGCGACAGCCGGAAGCAGTCCACTCCGAGAAAGAAACGCACCTCCTTCGTCCTCGGATGGTTCGGATAGTCCCGCAGAAAATTCTCTTCCTCGGCCGCCGCGCGAACAACCGCATTGCGGTCGGCTGCGGCGACGGCGCCCGGCCCGGATTTGACGGTTGCCCTGAAACCCTCGGCGAGGATGCGATACCGCGCCTCGGCGGCGTGCGGGCCATTGGGCTCCAGTTTCAGGTACTCGCGAAAGGCAGCCTGATCATAGCCGAACCGTCCGGGCGGTTCGGAATACGCCACCCGTACGCCGTACTCGGCGAGCCGCTTGATCAGCAAGCCGGCCAGCGGATTCTCCCCGCCGTGGGAAACCAGATCCTGGTCCAGCAGATCCACCAGATCCCCGACGCGCACGCCCAGCTTGAACAGCGCCTCGGCGCGCGCCTGCCGGCTCGACTCGGTGCGCGCGCTCTTTTCGTAGCCCGCGATTTCCGCCAGCATCGCTTGCGCAATCTCGGGATCGAGCACGGTATGGCAATGCGCCGGCCCCGGCGCTCCGGCGAGCGCGATGAGCGCGGCAGCCGTGGCGATCGACAGGAACCTCTTCATGCCAGCGCTCTCTGGTAGAACCACCACAGCCCCTGCGCCAGGATGAAGACGGAGGCGACGTTCACCATCGCCGGAAAGCTCCGCGCGCGCCGCAGCAGCGCGAGCGCCGGCAGCAGAAGGACCACGATCGCCAATTGGCCGAGCTCCACGCCGATGTTGAAGAAGAACAGCGACGCGACGAGGCTTCCCCGCTCCAGATCCATCTCGCGCAGAACGTTCGCGAAGCCGAAGCCGTGCACCAGGCCGAAAAAGAAGCTCACCACCCAGCGCCAGTCGTGCTTCCGCCAAGCGAGGTTCTCGACGGCGACGTAGACGATGCTGAACGCGATGCCCGCTTCCACCGCCCTGGCCGGCGGAGTCACGATGCCGAGCGCGGCCAGTGCGAGCGTGACGCTGTGGGCGATGGTGAAGGCGGTGACGATCTTTATCGCGTCGAGCAGCGTGGTGGCCGCGAGCAGCAGGCCGAGCAGGAACAGGACGTGGTCGTAGCCGGTGAAAATATGCACCACGCCGAGCGCCGCGAACTGGACGAAGACTTCGCCCAGCGTCTGCGGCGCGCTGCGGTAGACGGTCCCTTTCTGGAAGATGAACTGCTCGCTGCGTCCGCGATACGAAATCTTCGCAAGCGTTCGATGGTCGGCGCCGACTTCCATCAGCGGCTCGCAGCGAATCGTAAAATTCGCCGCCCCCGCCGCCGGAAAGCGCAGCCTGGCTTCGAGCAAGTCCTTCCCGTCGGCGCCGCGCGTCACCCGTAACGACTCCGCCTTCATCGGCAAGGCCTTGTCGTCCGCGGTGACGGAAATGTGCCTCGACAGGTACTCGACGACGCGGCGTTCGGACTGCATGAGCTCGTCCTGCTCGACATGCGCGTCGCGGTCGCGGTCCAGACCGAGCAGCAGATCCAGCTCGAACAGGTTGAGGCTCAACGCGACGGTCACGCCCTCGGCGCCGACTGCGATGTCGGCGTAGGCTACGTTGAGGGGATGGCTCGACGCCGGCCCGGCGGCCAGGAGGAGAAACGCGCACAGCGCCGACAGGGCACCGTTTCCAAACCAGGACCGGGCGTCAACGCCCGGTATGCGACTCATGCGCCTGTCGAAAGGCAAGAGCACCGGGATGCAGGGGAATCGCGGAAACCTGGGAGTTGGCCTTGGGCGCTTCGGGCAAGCGCTGCTGACCAAGCACGGCCGCCGCGCCCGCGATCGCGAAGGCCTTGTCTTCGGGGAAATCGTCCAGAACCACCAGAAGGTGACGCTCGAATTCCGCCAGCTTGCGCAATTCGAGCGGTCCTTCGCGCTCGAACGGCGGGCGTCCCGCATAGGCGACGCCCGCGGTCTGCATGTCGAGGACGGCGGCCGGCAACTGCCGGCTGCGCAACAACTGCACGACCTCACGCGCGCTCTTCGCCTGCGCTGAAACGGCGTGGCTCTCCGGCAATTCGGCGGCAAGGCGCGCGGCCAGTGCATCGGCCAGGCGGGAAGCTTCCGCGTCGGCGACGCTCGCCACCACGATCAGGTGCTTGCCCCGGTACGCGTACCACTGCCGGTAGGGCGAATGACCGGACAGCAAGGCCGCGCCGGCAATCGCCAGCGCGGCCTTCACGATGCGGCGGCGGATCATCGGACGAGCGCCTTGCGCTGCGTCACGCGACCGCGCTACTTGAAGACGTCCAGGTGCAGAACGTCGGTCACCACGTAGTTCGGCACGTCGACCATGTTGCTGATCTTCAGGTCGCACGCCACGCTGCAGAGGATATAGGCCTGCTCGCGCGACAGCTTGTGCTTCGACGGCGACTGCGGCCCGGTCAGCAGGTCGATCATCTTGAGCAGCGCATCGCGCGCCGCCAGGGTCGTGTCTTCGGACATGTTGGTGAGCTGCCCGAAGCGCGTGCCGTCGAGGTACTTGATCGGCGCCGCCATCTCGCCCTTGGGCTTCACCGGGATGCCCATGGTGGCCACGAAGCGCTCGGGCTCCAGGTCCTTGAGAATGCCGGCCACCGCCTTGCCCTCGATCTGCGGCCAGCGGATGTAGGCGGCCTGACCCTTGCGCACTTCCACTTTGACGGTGACCACCGCGTTCATCTCGATCGCGGTCCCGGAGACTTCGCCGTCGCCCTGCGCGAAGTGGGTATCGCCCATGGACAGCAGACAGCCCTTGACCCAGCACGGGAAGAGCAGCGTCGTGCCACGGACCATCTGCTTCACATCCGTATTGCCGCCGTTCTCGCGCGGCGGAATGGTGCGCAGGCAGCGCGCCGCGGCGCGCCCGCCCGGTCCGCACAGGTCGGCCGGCAGCGCGTCATGCGGCTCCGGAGGCAGCACGAAGCCGCCCGCTTTGCGCAACTCTTCCTCGCGCTGATAGGCGTTTTCGATCTCCGGCATGCCCAGCGCCACACCGATCGTGCCGGTAAACCCGTGCAAAGGCAGTTCCACGCCCGGCAGGTCGTCCGAGATCGCGTAGTAGACGCCGGTCGGCCGCTGCATGAGCTTCCAGTGGACGATGTAAGGATTGGGGAAAGCGTCGCGCAGGAAACCGAAACCGGGGACGATGATCGTGTAACCGAATCGATCGGGGGCCGGAATCACGTCCAGAACTGTCACCGCGAGCACGTCGCCGCGCTCCGCGCCGTTCACGAACAGCGGCCCGGTCAAAGGATGGACGAGATTCAGATTCGCCGCCGCGACCGTCTTGGGACCGGAGTCCCATTTGAAAGGCCCGTCCAGCGCGTCCCGCGTCTCGAAGATCACGGTGTCGCCGGGGTTCGCCGTCGCCGCGGGCTTGATGTCGGGATGCCACCGGTTGTGACAGGTGCCCAGCTTCTCTTCGGCGCACGGCACGGGCCATTCGTTCACCCGCGTGATCGGAAGGTAAATCGTATCGGCTGCCGCCGCTCCCGCGCCCGCCAGCGTCGATGCCGCCAACACCCCCCCTGCAAGCCACCGCATCAGTCCGGAACCGCTCAGATTCTCGTTCATGTTGAATTCCCCCTCCCGGATTGCTTGATTGATCGGACGAAACAGTCTTGCGCCTTACCCCTCTTTCTACGCTTGCATGCCGTTGCAATACACGGAATTCCGACGATCTTCAGAGACGCGAAAGATACTATGCCAAATCGCTAACCCATACAATTGCGCCGGCTTGGGCGAGATCCCATGGGGATTTTGCGCGCCGCAGAACGCAGGGGCTTGGTTGAAGCGCGAGCCTTGCCTGCTCCAGGACCGGGACTGATTCGTGCCCACTGCGGGATTGTGCACCACGCTCGAGGCGCACGAGCGACCCCAATACGGCTGGAAATTCGCGACGGTCGGGTGCCCGTAACGCCGCACGTCCTCGGACTTTTCTACCCCGGACTCGTGCAGCGTATGCGAGGGCACGTCGTGCCTCACGCTCCGGTTCGCCGATGCGTGCCGAAGCGAAGCACCCCGAGCGCCGACAGGCGCTTCATTGCGTCAGAAAACGAGCCGCACACCGGTGAAGACGGCGTTCTCCGTCGTTTTCTTCAGTTGATCCACGCTCGCGGGGACCGACCCGAGATCCTTCTCTCCATGCCGGTACTCGGCGATCAGTTTGAAGTTGTCGTAGAGAAAATACTGCGCTCCAAGCACCGTGTCCCAGAGCCTGGGATCGACCGGCCCGATACTTCCGTTGACTCCGTTGATCATTATGCCCGTGTCGTCGTAATGATCACCACGAATCCAATCGTAGCGGCGGTAGAGGATCAGTTCATTGATCGGCTTCACCTCTGCTTGCAAGGCGAAATTCTTCGCCCGAGTCGTTCAGTTCGGGGAACGCGCTATGGCAGGCACCGCACGGCAGTCCATACATTCGTGCAAATGCCGGTATGGCCCAACTGTAGGTGGGAAAGAACAGGATCGAGCCGAAGCACAACGCAAGAAATCGCAAGTACGCGCAGCGTGTCATCGCAGCCCTCATGAAGCAGACGCCCGTCTTCGCGAAAGTGCTTCCCGGGCGTTACTGTCGCCTCAGCAGCAAGCGGGAAACATTGATTCCCGGGCGACGACAGCGGGTTCACTTTCCGGTCGATGTGAACCCTTTGGCTTCGAGGCGGAATATAACTATTTCAAAAGAAGGCGCCGACAGCGTCGACTCTCATGAACGCCGGCGCTGGGCACAGGCCACGACTCGTATGCGGACGGACCGTTGCGCCCGTCAGAAGGAGCGGGAAATCGAAACGACGCCGGTCGTGTTGCAGTGTGCCGTTCCGGCAGCACATGTATCACGCTCTGCGCTGGTGCCCACGATGCTGAGCTCGAGCACGAATTCAGCGAGGTCGATCGCGATGCCGGCCTTGAAATCCAGCTGGGAAAGATCCTTCCGATCCGTCGTGGGGGTACGCGACTGGCTGTGATCCAGAAAACCCAGGTGGCCGATGAGCGACACCCGATCGATGAGCGGGTGAGACGCGTTGACTTCCAGATAGACGCCCCGACCGCCGGCGCCGAAGTAGTCGTTGGAATAGTACAGTCGCACGCTGGTCGCGAGATACGAAACCCCGACGAACGCTTCCGAATAATCGTAGCTGGGCTCGATCGAAGAGTGGGGAAAGAAATTGCTGTCCGCGCCGATGTCCCAAGATGCCCGCTCCCCGACCTGCTGCGCGTAGCCCCCGTAGAGCTGCGCACCCAGCCCGGAAGCGGTAGGGTCGATTCGAACGGTGGAGGCTAGCCCGCCCAGGAACAGTCCGCTCGAATGGTCGTAATTGGCCGCCACCTGAACGGCAGGCCGCCCCCCGGTCAGGGATTCTCCGCGATACCGATAATCGGACAGCGCCGCAACCTGACCCGACACCTCTGCGATGGCCACTCCCCTCGCGAGCAGCAGCGTCACAAGGCAGGACAAGCAAGCTGCGCGCACCGATCAGTGAGGTGGCACGCCGTCGACCTGCTGCCGCGCGTGCCGGCTGGCGGCAGTGCCGCAACAGTGACAATCGCCACGTCCCGAAACGCTCGCGAGCGCTGCACAAGCATCGAAATTGGGCGTTTCACCCGCGGGGTCGGTCTGGCGCTCATGCTCGTGAAGCAGACTCGATACATCTCCGGGTTTCAACCTGGGCGATTTCTCCAACAGCAGTGCGGCGACTCCCGTTACCTGCGCGGCCGCAAACGAGCTTCCGGACACATATCCCCAACTGGCGTTGGGCATGGTCGTGAGCACGTGATCACCGGGGGCGAGGATTGCTCGCAGGTGGGCGTGGGGAATGCCGACCGACGCTACGGCGATCACATTCGGATGGTTTGCCGGGAAACTGTCGTCAGGTGCGGCGGGATCCAGCGCGCCGACGACTGTTACGTCCTGCTCGATGGCCTTGTCGATGAGCCGTTCCAGGAGCCGGTCCTGTGGCCCGGCCACGCTGAGGTTTAGTACGCGCGCTTCGTTCGTCAACGCGTATTGAATCGCCTTCGCCAGCGTAAAGCTGGTGCACATCGCCGCTGCGGTGCCTTCCGGACCTTGCCAACATGCCCGCAGGGGCATGAGCACGGCGCCGGGAGCAACGCCCACGATCCCGACGCCGTTGTCGGCCTTGGCTACGACGATTCCGGCCACCGCGGTTCCGTGGATTTCAGCAACGTACTCCGTGCCATCGACGAAGTTCCTTGCGTCGGACAGCTGACCCTCCAGATCCGGGTGGTGCAAATCGACGCCCGTGTCGACCTGCGCAACCCTTACGTTCTTGCCGGTCGCCATGCGGTGAAGCTGGTCGAGCTGGAGCAATGTTGCGTTCGACTGCAGCGCATAATACGGATCGCCATGTCCTAATGCATGAAACACCTGGACCGGCTGCGAGGACTCCACACGGGGGTCATTGGCCAGGCGAGACGCAACTTCCCCCACCACCCGGCCCGGACCGACCCCTGCCAGAAAACAGCGCACCCCGATCGACGGCATAGGCCAATTTGCCAGCAGCCTGAGGTCGTACTCGCCGGCAAGCTCGCGGGCCGTCTTGAGTTGCTTGCTCGAAGCGGAACCGTTGGCGTACGCGGCCAGGGGAATTGCCCCGGGACGGTAGTGTCGAGTCGCCGACTCCCTGAGCATCAGAAGAACTTGCCGGCCGGGAGCGGCTGCCGGCGGCGGACTCGCCGTTGGAATCGTGCCCAGCGGCGAACAACCGGCGGCGGATAGGAACGCGCCCGCAAGGATCAGTAGGAAACGAACTTTCATCGATTCGTCAGGGGCTGTCGGGGTCGGGGTTCGGCAAGCACGACCAGGCCCATGTGTCGCAACTGGGCAAGCAAGCGTTCTTGTTCCGCTGCGGGAACCTGCAAGGTGTATTTCCCGCTGGAGGAAGGGCCATCGGTGATCCGCGCATGAAAGCGCAGGAGAACTGTCCGTATGTCCCGCTCGGGCCGCGCCGAGTTGAAAACGACCGCCAGCGAGGCGTACGAACTCGCCGGCGCGTCCGCCGTACCGAGCGTATGGTAAACGTGAGGGGCAGGCTGCCTCAGCAGCGCCGCGGTCGACAACAACAGAATCAGGAATTGGGCGATGATCGCTCCCCGTATCCAGGGGCGCGCCGCCCGCCATTGAATTACCAGGGCCCGTAGCCGTGCTCTTGCGTCCGAGCCCGATTCGATCTGTCCGATGCGTGCCTGTATTCGAGCCAGCCCTTGCGTAGCCTGCGGATCGGAATCTTCCTGCAGGAACATCGCCCGCAGCTTACGCAGCTGCGCTAGCTCCAGGTTGCACGCCAGGCACCTGGTCAAATGCCGCCGGACTTTAGCCTGCTCGGCATCGTCGAGCGTGCCGTTTGCAAACCATGGCAGGAGGCTCGCAACCTCCCTGTGTTCGAGGTCATCGTACTGGAAGAGCCGCATCCCGACCTGACTCCTCTCCTCGCGCACCCAGAATCGACTTCAGCTTGCGGTGCGCGTGGAACATCCTGGTTTTGACGGTATTGACCGGGCAGCCGACGATGGTCGCAATTTCCCTGTACGAATATCCGTAGAAGTAGGTAAGTTCGACCACGGCGCGCTGTTCGACCGAAAGCTCGGCCAGCAGCCTTGTGAGCCGGAGGTGAGCTTCCTTTTCGATGACGTCCGTCTCCGGGCTTCGATCGGAAATCGGCTCATCGGCATCGGGCAAGGTCTCCTTCACGCGACCCTCGCGCTTTAGCGCCTTCATCGTCTTCTTGTAAGCGATCGCAAAGATCCACGTCGAAACCCGCGACTCGTCATTGAACGTACACGCCTTTCGCCACACGACCAGCATCGTGTCGTCGAGGACTTCGTCGATCAGATGCGGTGCGCGCAGCAGCCGTTCGAGGAATCGCGTAAGGCGCCGGTAGTAGTTGCGGTAGAGCGCCTCGAAGGCAAAGGGATCCCTGTGCGCGATCCGGTGCAGAAGCACTGCCTCCTCGTCATTGCTTGTCGGGTGCGGGACCGACGTTTGCGACACCAGCCTCTTGTGTTCCATCTTCCCCCTTCGCCCGCATCCCACGTACATTCCCCGACGTCCGGGAATGGTTCAATCCTGCTTGCGTGCCCCCGGCGCGTCCCGGGAAAAACATGAGCTCGATCGTCCGCGAGACTTCGCCGCGGCGATCCGACCGGCGTCGCAAGCAGGATCGAGGGGAAGTCTACTGTCTGCCGCCTTCTGTCGCCAGCACCTGGCGACCACGCTCCGTTCCAGCCCTGGAGCATGTTCTGGAATCGGGAGGCTTGCGAGCCGCTCTGTTATCGGTGCAACGGGCGAAGCATCGAGGATTGAACGAAGGGAATCCCATGATGCACGCCGGCATCACGTATTCGACGTCGGGAAAGAGCCGGCACGGGCGAAAGGACAACCAAACCCCATAGAAAGCGGTGCCAACGAAGAATCAGGACCGCTCGTGCCCGGTTTGGCGAAGCTTATAAACGATCACGTAATTTCGCGATTGCGGAAATTCGCGATGTCGGCATGAGGCACGCACACTGAGTCGCTAGCTTCCGGGATCGCGTTACCCCCGAAAGGCGGCATCTTCGGGCCTGTCGGCATTCGCAACCAGGTAGTCGACTCGAGCATATGCATGCCCGCGCGCCGGGGCGCTCCCGGGCCCGCTTGCGCCGCGATCCCTTACCCCATCCTGGCTGAACGTTTTGGTGCCGGCCTCGCCCACCCCTGCTTCCATGCGACCCATACCTCCTCCTCCGCAACGCGTCAGGAACGTGGGCGTGCATCCGACTGTAAACAGCGCGAGGATCATCAAAACCAGATTGCGGCGGCGCATGCCTTCTCCCTTTGTCTGCGACTACCCGGTACATACCCACTCGACACGAAATGGTTCACGAAGGAGCACGGAAAGGGGATTCGCGCGCCGCCGTTCCCCGCGGTGCAGGATCAATCGTCTGACTCGGAACGTCGTCGAACCGGCAACGATGGCCGGAATCGCGATGGTCGATTGAACCTATCGATGGCGGAACGGAACGTACCGTAATAACCACGCCATTCCGCGCGGACGAGAATCAACGATGAGGCAGGTCGTAATGTGCATAGAGGCCGATGACGGGCGACTCGCGAGGCCAAGCGCCTTCGCGCTCGCCTGCCCTTGCGACGTCTCGCCGCATTCGCCGCCTGACGCGAAACCAGGCTGGTGGCGATGGCTCGCGCTGCTGACGCTTGCGCTTGCGTCCGCCTGCTCCGCCGGCGCAACGGTGAGTGTGCAGGCGAGCCGCGACGGCGACGCTATTGTCGTGCAAGCGACGGCAAACCTCCGGGCAGACGCACACCTGGCCTGGGAGGTGGTGACCGCCTACGACCACTATGCGGACTTCGTTCCGGGGCTGCAGTCGAGCCGGGTCATTATGCGTTCAGGCAACTCGGCCGTGGTCGAGCAGCGCGGCAGGGTGGGATTCTTTCTGTTCCATTTTCCGCTGGAGGTGCGCCTGGTGGTGACCGAGACCCCGTTCGCGCGCGTGAAGTCGTATGCCGTGTCGGGCAATTTCAAGCAGATGACCGGAACCTACGAACTCAACCTGGACGGACCCATTCTGCATCTTACGTACAGCGGCCGGATCGTTCCCGCCTTCCAGCTGCCGCCGGTCATCGGTCCCGCGGCGGTGCGGCATGCGGCAGAGGAGCAATTTACCGCCCTTGTGAACGAGATCCGGCGGCGTGAAGGGTTGACTCGCTAGGCTCGGTCCGGACGCGAGATGCCCTGCGCGGCGGCGCGCGGAGTTTGCGATGCGAGTCTTCAAGGCGCAGGAATCGGGACGCGGCGTTGCGCGGGTCTTCGAGAGATTCCTGGCTCCCCGGTCACCAAGCACTGATCACCGTCGCGAATTACGGCAGTATTGTCGTCAGTAACGGCCTTTGGTCCTCGGTGCTCGGCCTTCGCCCCTCGGCCCCGTCTTTTCTCCGAGCACTGCGCACTGGTTTTCCCCTCAGTCCTGCGTCCCCCGTCCTGTTTTTCCGAGCACCGTGCACCGAGCACTGCGCACAGATTTGGAGGCCAGCCACCAGTCACTGGTTTTGCCGTCCTCAGTCCTGCTTTTCTACTTGATCGGCCACGTGACGGCCACGCTGGTCGGCGTGACACTGACGATCGGTCCCTCGTCCTGCACCCGCCGGTTCACATCCCACAGGAAGCTGCCTATCGCATAGCCGAGGATCGAGCCGGCGACGGTGTCGGAGACCCAGTGCCGCCGTTGCGCGATGCGTCCCAGGTTGGACAGCGCAGCCACGCCGTACAGCCACGGCATGTCGTACTCCTTTGCGTACGGCGTCAGCGCGGCCCAGGTCACCGTCGCCAGGTCGGAGGGGAAGGAGCTTTCGGACAGCGGCCGCCGCGGGTGGAAGTTGCCGGCGCCGAGATTCTCGTCGGGGCGCGCCCGCCCGACTGCGTATTTCAAGGCGTACGACGCGGCGAGCGCCACGCCCGCCGACTCCGCCGCGGTGAACCCGGTATTGCCCAGCCGCGGATGCGCGTCGTCGAAGCTCAGCATGCCCGAAATGCCCACCGCGCCCAGCGCGACCGCGGTGCCCACGTCCCCCATCGCCTTGCTCGCGCGGCCCTGGTGATTTTTTACCAGCCGGTCGACCGGCTTGTCGAGCGCCGCACCGGCCGCCAGCGCTCCGCCCGCAATCAGCGCCGCCGGCATCCAGTCGGCATCGAACAGCGACGGGCCCATGTTGCTCAGTTGCGCCCGGAACGCCGCCCAGCGCATGCGCTGCTCGAACGCCGGCGCCTCGCTGGGCATCGGGTACTCGTCCTCGTAGTCGCCGAAGCGATCCAGCCCGTCCTTGTCGAAGACGTTGTTGATCGGACGGTCCACCATGTCGTACAGGTCCGCCGGCGAAACCACCATCTGGCCGACGTCGCGCGTCCACGGCTCGATCGAGAACGAACCGAACGCCTGCGTGTCGTGCGAGAGCAGCGGGGCGATCGGGATGTACACGAACACGCCCTTGTCGTGGTACGGCTTCTGCGGCGTGCCCGGAGAAGTGATGTCGTTGCCGTTGGTCAGCGTGTACCACAGGCCGATCTCCACCCCGGAATCGAAGCGCCGCTTCAGCTCGAAGCGCGCGCCTTCGTCCCCCGCCAGGAACCGCCCGGCGCGCACCGCCGCCGTCATGCCGTAGGCGAGGCGGTAGTGCATCGACACCAGGCTGGTGAGCACGTCGTAGTCGCGAAAGCCGAACCAGCCCTCGAAATCGCGCTGCTTCACCCAGTCCGCCGACCAGTCCACCGCCCAGGACGATTCCTGCGACGGCAGATACAGCAACTGGCCGCCGCCGCCGCCGAACATCTGCTCGTAGATGCCGGCAGAGGTGCGTGCGTAGATTCCTTCCGCAGGCTGGTAGAAGCGGTTGACGACCAGCTTGTCCAGCTTCACTCCGCGCTGCCGGTCGTAGTCCGCGACGTCGGTGCGCACGTGCGGCAGCGTGCTGTTGGAGGGCTGCGTGACCTGGCTCACGTCTTCCATGACCGTGGCGCGCACCGCGGTGCTGAGGTAGGTCTTCTCCGCGAGGTAGCGGTCGTAGGTCGCCAGCATGTACAGGTCGTACTTGAACGCTCCGCTGGGATCGTTGAAGTAGCCGGAGAACTTCGGCCCGATCTTGAATTTGTTCGAGGTGCCGGTTTCGTCGATCAGCGCGAACAGGTCGCCCTCCCCCTCGCCGAGGGTATAGACGCGCGTCTTCTCCTCGAAGGCGGCCAGCATCTCGTCGCGGTCCGTGCCCGGCTCCACCGGCTGCGGCGCCGCGTAGCGGATCTCGACGTAGTCGGCCAGCGCCTGCCGCCCCACCTGCCCGTTGTAGTAGCGCTGCAGGGTCCTGACGTCGGTGATGGTGTAGGTGACGAACGGCAGATCGTTGATCGTGTACGTGATCCGGATCTCGCGCACCTCGAGCGGCGCGAGCTGCAGGATCACGCGGGCGGCGCGGCCCACCGCCCGGCTCACCTGCGAGATCCGGGTGTTGGTCAGCACCGCATCGACGCGGTAGCCGTCCACCGTGAGGCGGATGCTGCGGAAGTCGTCGTCGAACAGCGCCTTCGCCATGCGCTTCCGGTAGCCTGGATCGGCCTCCCACTGCGCCAGTGTGGGCCGCGGCAGGATCTTCACGTACGGCTCGGGCTCCTCGGTCTTCGCCACGAACTCCTTCTGCTGCAACGGGATCGAGACGTTGCCCTGCACGCCGACCTCGTTGTGGCCGTAGGTCGCCTGCACGCCGAACCACTGCCACTTGTATTCGATGCCGGCGGCCGGCTCCTTCTTGCGCTGGTCCACGCCGGTGATGTTCGAGAACGGATCGCGCGCGTAGTTGGTGGCGTCGTACTCGGCGACCAGCGAGAAGCCGTGCCCCCACTCAGGGCTGTAGCGCAGGCCGCCGAACGCGCCGTCGATGCGCTCGCGCCCGTAGCCCACCGTGAAGTCGAAGTCTCCGATGCGCTTGCTCGCCGCCGCGAACTCGGACTTGAACAGCCCGGTGCCTTCCACGTCGGTCAGGCCGATGGCGAGCGAGGGGAACAGCTCGTCCTCGCGCGAGAGCAGGAATTTGCCGCCCGCGGATTTGTCCTTGTAGATCCCGTAGCCGGAGCCGTACGTCCCTGAATTGGGGAACCCCTGCACGCCGAGAATGCCGGTGTAGCGCGCGGAAAGCTCGATGCGCGGCAGGAAGCTCAGGCTGGAATACGTCGTGACGTAAGGACGGAGAAAGCTCTCGCCGAAGCGCCAGGTGCCGTCTTCCTCGATGCGGCCATCCGGCATGTTGATGAGGCCCGTCTGCCCCAGCACGCTCGGCTCGGCGAGCGCCTGCGCGGAAAGAAGAAAGCCGGATACCGAGAGAACGACGCGGAAAGTCCGAGAGGCGCCCAATCTGTCGTTATCGGAATGCCGCGGCGAGGATGGAATGAAGGACTCAGGATGAAGGACTCGGGACTCAGGACTCAGGACGGAGGACTCAGGATTCAGTCCTGCTTTTCCCGAGCACTGCGCACTTGTTTTTCCCTGAGTTCTTCGTCCTCAGTCCTTTTTTTCCCCAATCACCAATCACGAATCACCAATCACTGCCGTTAATGGTGCGTCGTCGTCGAACCCCCGCCTCCGCCGCCCAGCGCGATCGCCCCGGCGACAACAGCGGCCCCGATGCCGCCGACGATTCCGATCGTTCCCCAACTCGTGCCGCCGGCCGCACCGGCGCCCTCCGCAGAGCCGCCCGGTATCGACGCCAGGTTGATCGACTCGATCTCACTGAACACGTGCGACGGAACGGAACCCTTCGCGGCGAGCGTCGCCTGGTTCGGCACGATCGCCGACTGGTCGTCGGTGAATACCGCGCTGCCGGCGGAGTTGTCGGCTGCGATCCAGCCGGAATTGACGTGCAGATAAAGCTGTTCCCGGACGACCGCGAAAAAATCGGTTCCACGAATTTCGATGCGCGCGAACGGCGTGTCGAAACGCCAATTCTCGCGGTTCCTTTCCCCGATCAGGCCGGTGATCGAGCGCGACTCGCCCTTCTCCAACTCGAAGCGCAGCACGTTCTTGGCCGGCGTCGTCACGTCGAACTGATATTCGCGGATTCTGAACACGGAATTCGAGCCCAGCACGATGATCTGGCCGTCCTCGAATCTCAGAATGGCGCTGCTTTTCGCGCCGGTCGCGACGCTCATGCCGGGCTCGAGCGCGCCGCCCTTCGCGACCGCCTGCGCCGCCTTGCCTTGAGTAGAGGCCTTGACATCGCCCGTCACGCTGAGGAACTTCCCGGTCGGCGCCGCCAGCGCGCTCAGGCTGCACGCTGACAGAAGTGCCAGTGCGGCGCAATGCAGAATTCGATTTTTGATCGACATCGGCGGCCTCCCTTGCACGCGCGATTTTGGATTATTGGACCTTATACGCGCAGTATCGCCTCTACGCCCGTTTTCGGCCAGCAAAGGACGTCTTGCACTGCGAAAACCCAGGGACAGACTCGAACCGGGACCGCCGCGAAGACCTGACGGAGCAGGACTTCAGAATTTTCGATTGTTCGATGGCCGAGGACTTGGAACTGAGCGAACCCCTTTTACAAATCACCGGTCACCG